>JAKAJM010000086.1 GCA_021813765.1 Nitrospirota bacterium | reverse complement strand
GCCGGTTGGCACAACCCACGTCGAGATACAGGAACGGATTGATGGCAGGCTGCTGATAAAAACAGCGGGCAGGAGCCTCAGATATACCGGAATCAAGCAGGCCCCAAAGCCCATAAAGAAAGTAAAATCCAGGATGCGGCGGGAAGGTGCGCCCCAAAAATCTACTCACCCATGGATCAAACTGGGCATCAAGCCTAAGAAAAACTGGTGGGCCTATGCGTATTAACCAAATAGGACATTTCTACTTGGCCCAAATGAGGACATTTCTATTTGGCCTTGACATTGCGATATTAAGCTACTTGTTTTTTTAGTTTTAGGTATGTTAAAACATTAAGTCTTTATGAATTTTAAACATAAAAAATATCAAGCGATGAGAATCAAAAGCGGTTTGAAAGCCGCGGTTTCAGCGATGTTTTTATTGGCCATGCCCGCATTCGCCTCCGGAGCGCCCGCGATGAAATCCACCGCGCTTTCACCGGCACCCCTCTTGTCAGCCAAAAAAGCAGCCGGCATTGCAAACAGCCCATCCGGTAAAAATGCCTCCGGCAAAAAAAGCGGCAAAGAACTTCCGGTCATCAATGGGAAAGTTGCGGTGGCATCCGTGAACGGCGACCCCATAACGGTCGGGGAGTTCAACAGGGTGCTGATCAAGCTCCACAATAGCCTGAAAGGTAAAGAGACAGGCAAGAAGGCGACTGCGGAGCGCATCGATTATGCGGGCGTGCTTGACAGGCTTATAAACGTAAGTCTTGCTGGACACGAGGCAAAAAGAATCGGCCTTGACCAACTGCCGATGGTGAAGGTAGCTATAAAGGCGTACTCGGACAGGGCACTCGAGAAAATGATTCGCCCCGACAACCTTCAAGGCGTGAAACCCGATCCCATCCTGGAACGGAACATATACAGGGCGCAGGTCGAGGAGTTCAGGATAAAATCTGCCGTTTTCGATATAAAGCAATTCGCCGAAGAGACCCAGACGGACATTCATACACAGAAAGCGATCGACGAACAGAAAAGGGCTGCCGATCTGCTGAATCAATGGGCCGGTAACGTCAAGCCTGGCGACAGTTTTGACAAGGTCGTAAAGGCGGCGATAAAAAGAGGCTTCGCGGTCGGCAACCTGAAGGGAGTTTACGTAAAAAAATCCAAGATGCCCCCGCCGGTGGCCGCCATAGTGAGCAGGATGAGAGTGGGTCAGACGAGCCCAATGTTAAGGGCGGGGGTGAATAAATTCGTGATCCTGCAGCTCCTGGGAGTGCGGTATCCAGGTGGCGACAAGAAAGCTATGGAGGTTGCAAAGCGGCAGGCGACGGCAATCGCAAGCGCTGAAAGAGTGGATGAGTACCTAAGGAAGCTGGAAAAGAAATATTTAACCTTGAACGTAGGCTTGATCCATAGTCTGGACAAGTTGGATTACACATCCAAATCCTTCAATCTCTACAAGCTTGAAGAAGACAAGAGGGTTCTGGCAGTTGTCAAGGGAGGCGAACCAGTTACGGTGGGTGAGCTGGCCCTGGCAATAGACAAAAAATTTTACCACGGCCTGCGGACCGCCAGCATTTCGGAGGTCCTGACCGCTAAAAATAAGATTTTGACCGGGATACTCGAAAAAAGGGCGCTAAGGCAGCAAGCCCTGGCAGAGGGGCTTCAAAATGCCCGCATTTATAAGGACGAGGTGGAGGATTACAAACGAACCCTGATGTTTGGCATGTTCATGGACAGGGTGGTGGCCCCGGACGTTAAACTCGTGCCCGGCGACTCTATGGCTTATTACAAAAAACACATTGAAGATTACTCGGTTGACGGGCAGATGAGGGTCAGGGCGCTGGTTTTTAAGAAAGAGCAGGACGCACGGAATGCCATCTTAAGCCTCAAGCGGGGCGACGAGTTCCACTGGGTGAGGGCAAATGCGCAGGGCCAGCTGCCCGCGGGCCAAAAAGGCCTGGTCGATTTCGGAGACAGCCTCGTCTATGTAAATGATTTTCCTGTGGACGCTCAAAATGTTTTGAAAGGGGCGAAAGAAGGAGATGCCAGGCTCTATGAGGGTCCAGGGGCAGACGGCGCGAAAAAACTGTTCTATGTCTTGTACGTGGAGAAGGAAGTGCCCCCAGTGCCCAAACCCTTTAAACAGGTGAAGGATGAGATCGAGCGGAAAGTGTACGGGGAAAGGTTCGAAAAGGTGGCGGGCAACTGGTTTGCCAAGCTGAGGAAGGCATATAACGTGAAAATATATGATGAAACCCTCCAGATGAAAATGTCTGATGCGGGGAAAAAATAGTAGAAAATCTTAAAGGATCGGTGAGTGGCATGTTTACCGTGTTTTCCAAGTCCAGGCCTCTGATATTGGCGGGTCTGCTGGCCCTTTGCGGAACCGTCTTTTTTTCCCCCGTCGCCAGCAGAGCGGCGTGGCATTTCAAGCAGCAGGGGTGCCTCGAGTGCCACAAGAATTTCAACCAGAAATACCTCTCACTTAAATATCTGCATCCCGGCGTGAAGGAAGGTAAGTGTGAGGACTGCCATATGCGGCACGGACTTGTGCCCTCCCTGCTTTTAAAGGGCATTGGCAATGACCTGTGCCTGTCGTGCCATGCTGCCGGCAAGATAGGCATGGACAAGAAGTTCGTGCATTCCGCCTTGAAAAAAGGTGGCAAATGCACTTCCTGCCATAACCCGCACGGCACAAATTATGACCATCTGCTTAAGGCCGACGGCTCTGAAATGTGTTTTAAGTGTCACAAAAAAGACGAATTCACGAAAGCGGACACGCATGAGGTCTTGAAAAGCCAGGGCTGCGGAGTTTGTCATTCGCCGCATAGTGCCGCCGAGCCCGAACTTTTAAAGGACGAGACCGTGAAACTCTGCCTTTCCTGCCATAAAGCTTCTGATGACAAATTCAAAAAGGCCCATGATGGGTATCCCGTTGAAAAGGCCAGTTGCACGATCTGCCATGATCCGCATTCTTCCTCCGCGGGCCATCTGTTGAAGACAAGCGCCCATGCGCCGGTAACCGCGGATCAGTGTGACAAATGCCATGAGGCTCCAGATTCAAAAACGCCTTTTATACTCAAAACTGCGGGTAGTGCCCTCTGCTATCAGTGTCATAAAGAGGCTTCGCTCACCGGCGGAGGTAAAGTTATGCACGCTCCTTTTAAAGAGGGCTTATGCCTTTCCTGCCATGACCCGCATGCATCGGAGAATGAAAAGCTCCTCGTTAGGGGAGGGAACAGTCTTTGCGTAACATGTCACAAAAACGAAGGGGGTAGGGTGGATATCAAGCATGCCCCCATCGCAAGCGGCAGGGGGTGTCTGTCCTGTCATGCGCCGCATGCTTCCAAGAACAGTTCCCTTCTTGTGCTGAAAGGCGCGGAGCTGTGCTACTCCTGTCATGCCGCCGAAAAAAAACTCAATGTCAAATATGAGCATTATCCGTTCAAGAATGGCCTGTGCACAACCTGCCATGACCCCCATGGATCGGATATGCAGGGCATGCTAAAAAAGAGAGTAGATTCCCTGTGCTACTCCTGCCACACCAGCGAACTGATGGCCTTTCAAAAGGCTATTGTCCACGATCCCGTCGCCAAGGCGCAATGTAATGTCTGTCACAGTTCGCATGGATCGAACGACAAAAATTTCCTTAAGGCCTCGGGTGGAGCGCTTTGTTCGGGGTGCCACGCCAGTTTCATGAAATCCAAGGCCATTGGCGACAACCACATGCCTTTCAGCGAAGGGCTCTGCCTTAAATGCCATGATCCTCATGCAAGCAACATTGACGGCATGCTCAAAGGCGATCAGACCAAGGTGTGTTTCCAATGCCATGCGTCGATACAGACGGGAATAGAAAATGGAGTGAGCAGTCATAAGCCGGTAGTGCAGGGTCAGTGTACGGCATGCCATAATCCGCACAAAACACGTTTGCCGAAGCTAATGATAGCTCAGAGCCCGGATGTCTGCCTGAGTTGCCACAAGGGGATTGCGCAGAAAATACATGGCGCCTCCGTACATCCTCCGGCTACCGGCGACTGTCTGCGGTGCCATGACCCTCATTCGTCCGGACAGCCATCGCTCGTATCGGCCAAATCGGTGCAGAGCATATGTTCGGCATGCCACAACATGACCGACAGCCGGTTCAGCAAGGCCCATATAGGGATCAGCGCCGCTGTGATGGACTGCAACAGTTGCCATGATCCGCACGGTTCAAAAAAAGACCCCAACTTCTTCAAGGACAATGAGCACCCGCCCTTCGAGGCACGCGAATGCGGCCAATGCCATATCGTGGTGAAGAAATGAAAGGAGAAGGGACCAAGTTGAGGTTGATCAAGACTCTTTTTTTGCCGATTCTCATTACCCTGTGCCTGAGCGCAGCTGTGACGGCCAGTGCCGATGACGGCAGCTTCCTTTTGAAGCCGGACGCCAGAGAAAAGGTCTGCCTTACGTGCCACACCGATATGGCTGACAAAATGAAGCAGGCGTACGTTCATTCGGCCCTGAAGCAGAGGGGAGACTGCACGGTTTGCCATAACCCCCATACATCTTCGCATGGCAAGCTCTTGGCCGCAAGCGTGGGCAAACTGTGCTTTACCTGTCATCCGGACAGAATCCCCGCGAACGCCAAGAGCACGCATGAGCCGGTGAACAAGGGCCAATGCATAAAATGCCATGATCCCCACGCATCGAACAATCCGTTTCATCTTTTGAAGGCCGGCAATGACGTATGTTATGAGTGTCATAAGAATAAAAAAGAGGCCTTTGCAAAGGTCAAATTCAAACACTGGCCGGTGGATAAGGGATGCACCAACTGCCATGAGCCCCACGGATCGGCCGTGTCCGACTTTTTGCTCAAGGAACCTATTCCGAATTTGTGTCTGGGTTGCCACAAACTGGACAACCCGGAGATCGCAAAACAGCACGATTTCTATCCCATGCAGAACGCCAAGTGCACGCTGTGCCACAATCCGCACGGCTCTAACCAGGCGGGCATTTTATACGATAACGTTCACCCACCCATGGCGGCGAGGATGTGCGACCAGTGCCATGAGGGCAAGAATTCACCCACTCCGTTTAAGTTGAAAAAGGCAGGGTACAAGCTTTGCGAGCAGTGCCATGCGGAAAAAGTGAAGAACATACTCGGCAAGACAAGGGTGCACTGGCCACTGCTTAGCGGAAAAGGCTGCATTACTTGCCACAGCCCGCATGCCTCACAGCAGAAGTATCTGCTTAAGGCCCCTATGAAGGTGGTTTGCGGCCAGTGCCATTCCGATACGATAGCGCGCCAAGACAGGTCCAAGACCAAACACAAGCCCGTCATGGAGGGCAAGTGCACGGCCTGCCATGACCCGCATTCTTCGAACTATGTGTTCCTCATAAACCAGCCGGTGGTGGCGAATATGCCATCCAATACCATAATGGACTGGCCTACGCTGGTCGTTAATCTTTGCGGCACTTGCCACAATTATCAACAACATTCGACCCATCCTGTCGGTACAAAGGTTGTTGATTTAAGGAACAAGAATACCCGTGTCATGTGCCTTTCCTGCCACAGGGTTCATGGGACGGACTATAAGTACATGCTTCATTTCTGGCCCATAACGACTATGTGCGTCCAGTGTCATAAGGAGTTCAAGAGATGACGAAAATAAGCTGGAAATTTCCGGGCGTTTTTTTCATAGCGATCCTCATGGCCTTTCCGGTAGCTGCATATGGAGCCGGCGCGTTACAGTTTATTCCCGATATATCCATTTACTCCGTGGACAAAGGCGGTCTCAATAAGCCCGAGGGGGTGGCTTGCAGCTCTGTCTATGATGACATCGTCGTCGCTGATACTGGGAATGGGCGGCTTATGAAATACACCTTCATGGGAGGCGCGGTCAAGGACGAGGCAGAAATAAAGGTGACTCAGGTAGACTACCCGTTAGAAGTACAAATGAACTCCAAAGGCGAGATATTCGTCCTCGATGGGCAGCAGCGCCGCATTGTGCACCTGTCCAAGGAGGGCAAGTTCGAGGGGTATGTCGACGCTGCCGGGGCGCCCGATTCCGCTTCCATCATTCCTAAAAGCTTCAAAATCGGCGAAAATGACAATATTTATATTCTTGACATATATGGCGCAAGGGTAATCGTGACAGACCCAGCCGGCAAATATCTAAAGCAAATTCCGTTGCCCAAGGAGGCAGGGTTCATCACCGATCTGGCTCCCACAACGGGCGGGAATATAATCCTCCTGGACAGTGCAAAGGCGGTGTTGTACATGTCCTCAAAGGACGGCACCTCTTTTTCTCCCTTTACCGGCAATCTGCGCGAGTACATGGATTTTCCGGTGAGCATCGTGTTCAACGATGGTCTTATTTACGTAGTGGATAAAAATGGCGGAAGCATTGATCTCATCGGGCTTGACGGGTCTTTCCATGGCCGCCGCTCCGGCCTCGGATGGGACGAGGGACTCCTGTACTTCCCGGAGCAGATGTGTGTGCAGAGCGATGGATATGCTGTCGTGGCTGACAGGGAAAACAACCGGGTTCAGATTTTCAGGATCGTAAATTAGACTTTCTTAAAATTGGCAGCACGATTTTCCGTCTGCCCACTACAGAGGTTCTTAAATGGGGCCCAGGGACAAAAAAATAGTAGTTGTAATGCCAGCGTATAATGCTGCCGTCACTCTTGGGAAGACTTATATGGATATACCCAAGGAGTGGGTGGATGAGATCGTGCTTGTGGACGATTTCAGCCGGGACAAGACCATAGAGGAAGCAAAGGCCCTCAATATCAAGGTGGTAGCCCATTCCTATAATATAGGCTATGGCGGCAACCAGAAAACATGCTATCTTGAGGCTCTGAAGGATGGCGCGGACATTGTAGTGATGCTGCATCCCGACTATCAGTACGACCCGCGCATCATACCGGATCTTGTCAAACCCCTGCTGGATGGGGAGACCGATGCGGTGTTCGCCTCCCGGATGCTGCACAGACCGCTAGCGGGCGGGATGCCGCTCTATAAATATGCCGCCAACAAGTCCCTTACCTTTTTTGAGAATCTGGCGATGGGGCTAAAGCTGTCCGAATACCATACGGGCTACAGGGCCTACGGACGGCGGGTGCTTGAACAGATCCCCTTCCTATACAATTCCAATGGCTTCGTCTTCGATAATGAGATAATCGCCCAGCTCGTTCAATTTGGCTTCAGGATAAAGGAGATACCCGTCAAGACGCATTACGGCGTGGATTCCTCCTCAGTTGGTTTTTTGGCGAGCATCAGATATGGTATCGGGGTGCTCCGAACGATCATGAGATATAAGCTTCATAAATCCGGTAAAAGGAAATACCGTTTTCTGGAAGAAAAGCGGTGAAACCGGACGCGGGCCTCTGCCCCCTTTGCGGTCACGACTCCCTGTCCGCTTATAAAAAAGGGAGAAGCGGCCTGGAAAAAAGTAACGGTATCTCGGGGCTTTGTAAATGCGGTTCCTGTGGCCTTGTTTTTCAAGATCCCATCCCTGTGGACCTCTCGTCCTTCTATGAAGCTTACAGGGGCGAGGAGGGTAAACGGTTTCTGAATGAAGTGGAGGCCGCGGTCAGGTTTTTCAGGCAGCGCAGGGCACTCACCGTAGATGGATTTTTTTCACGTCCCGGCAGGATTCTGGACATTGGCTGCGGTAGAGGACAAATGCTGCAGAAAATGAAATCGATGGGCTGGGAGTGTTTCGGCACTGAGTTTCCGGGCCAGTCGGCCAGCGGCCTGCCTTTTACGGTTTATGAGGGCGATCTTGTTGATTTGAATCTCCCGTCCCAATTTTTTGACGCGGTTACGTTGTGGCATGTGTTTGAACATTTGAGAGACCCCTTTTCCGCCTTGGCGGAGATCGGCAGAATACTCAAGCCGGGGGGGCGCCTTGTAATCTCGGTCCCTAATATAGAGAGCCTTCAGGCCAAAATTTTCGGGAGAAATTGGATACATTTGGACCTTCCGCGGCATATCTATCATTTCAGCCCGGGGTCGCTCTCCCGCGCTCTGGAGGACAAAGGGTTCACCATTTCGGACAGGAGGCATTTTTCCGCTGAATATGGCGCATCGGGGCTAATTCTCAGTCTAGGTGCGGCCTTGACGGGGAAAGGGCCTGATTTTTTTAATACCTTGCGGGGCGGGCAAAAAAAGTGGAAGGCATATGGCATATTTGTTTACTCTGTATTCATGGCCCCATTAGCTGCCGTCTTTTCGACTTTGGAAGCCCTTTTAAAAAGGGGAGGGGAGGTAATAGTTATAGCCCGGAAGTCCGGGGGCGCACTTGAGTAAAAGCAACAGATGGTTTTTACCCCTCCTTCTTTTTTTGGCCGTCTGGGGCACATACGCCAATAGCCTTGCTTCAGGTTTTGTCTGGGACGATAAACCGCTCATAGTCAGAAAACAGGAATTTTTCAGCCATCCCCGGAATGCCCTTGCCCTTCTTGCCTCCCCTGACGTGGCCCTCGGAGCCAGGAAGTCTCCACCTTATTACAGGCCTTTGAACTCACTTTCCTACATGCTGGACCATTATCTCTGGGGAGTGCACCCTTTCTGGTACCATCTTGAGAACGTCTTGCTCCACGTCCTAGTGGTGGCGCTCTTTTACCTTCTCTTATTGGAAGTGTTCGAGGACAGGCGGCTCGCTTTTTTTGCTGCAGTCTTGTTCGCCGTCTATCCGGTAAATGCTGAGACGGTAGACTTCGTCTCTGCGCGGAACACGCTTTTTTGCGCCCTGTTTTCCCTCGCGTCCCTTTTGTTTCTGGCAAAGGGTGGGCCCAAATGGACCATATTGTCGCTTGTGGCTTATTTTCTTGCGCTTCTTGGCAAGGAGCCTGCGGTGGTCCTGCCCTTTTTCCTTCTTTCCATGATGATCGCCCCAGGGGGGGATAAATTCAAGATAAAGAAATCCGTGCTGGCCGGTTTTTTTGCGGTTACGGGCATCTATTTCATAATCAGGCATCTTGTTCTGGGGGCGTTCATTGCTAAGCATGGGCTTGGTTTTTCTCTCTCCAGGCTGGAGCTGATATCTTCGGTTTATTTCGAGCATTTTAAGCTCATGTTTTTCCCTTTCAGGCTTAACGCTCTTTATACGGAAAAAACATTATCTTTTAGCATCGTTAAGGCGGTGGCGGCCGGATTGGGAGTTTTGCTGCTGCTTTATGCCTCATTAAGGAGGAAAAGCCCCGGCCCTATAAGGGCGGGAGCCCAGTGGATATTGTGGGGGCTTCTGCCGGTCTCGAATATTGTGAAGATACCAAGCGCCCCAGTTGCCGAAAGGTTCCAGTACACAATTCTTTTTGGTTT
>JAKAJM010000017.1 GCA_021813765.1 Nitrospirota bacterium | reverse complement strand
ATCGGTCCTGCCGAGAAACTGACCAGAAGCAGATAGGGAAGCAGGTGGGAAAATAATTTCATTTATTTTTTATCTCCATCTGATCCCCCTGAAGATCGTGTTTCTGTTTATCCTTTCCTTGTAGTTCGCAACCAGGCGGAACATATCATCGAGGACCTCCCCGGTCAGATAATGGGGTTTCAGGCCCAGATCCGTTAACCCGGTAAACTTGGGGTTATAATAATGCTCCTCCTGCTCCACACGCGGGTTTTCCACATGCTCTGTTTTGACCCCGTACCCAAGCTTGTTCCCCGTTTCTTCCACCATAAGGGCCAGCTCGTTTACCGAAAAGGTCTCGGTCATCTGGTTGAATATCCTTAGCTCCCCGGGGCCAGGCGGGCACATGGAAGAAAGATATACACACTGCAAGGTGTCTTTGATATTGATGTACCCCCTTACCTGCCCGCCTTTCCCATAAACCGTCAGAGGGTGCCCGGCTACGGCCTGGACGACAAACCGGTTCAAAACCGTGCCAAAGACCTCATCGTAGTTGAAATTGGGCATGAGATCAGGGAACATGCCGTCCTCTTCCGTAGATATGCCGTAAACCGGGCCCTGCATCAGGTCTGTAACGGACAGCCCCCAGGTCCTGGCAAAAAACCATAGAAGGTCGGTGTCCTGTATCTTCGAGGTGTGATAGATGGAGCCGGCCTGCCTGGGGAAAAGGAACTTGTCCTTTCTCCCCTTGTGCTCTATCTCAAGCCACCCCTCTTCTATGTCTATGCCGGGCGTCCCGTACTCGCCCATAGTCCCCAGCTTTACAATATGGCAGGCCGCGCCCGTCTCCTTGACCGCATAGGCCAGGTTAAGCGTGCCCACAAGATTGTTCTGCAAGGTGAAGGCCGCGGCGTTCCTGTGCATCATGGAATAGGCGGCGGAAGGCTGCTCCGCATAATGTATCACCACCTCCGGGCGGCATCTGCCGAACACCGAAAGGAGAAATTCATAATCTGTAATGTCTCCGGTGAGCACCCGTATGGCATTGCCGCCCGTTTCCTTCCATATTTTTGCCCTCCGGAGGAGCCCAGGGGTCGGGATGAGCGGCGGACAGCCCAGTTTTTTTGACGCGTTGCGCCTGAAATAGTTGTCCACAGCGGTGACCTCGTGCCCCCTGGCGGAAAAATGCATGCACGTGGCCCACCCGAGATAGCCGTCCGCCCCCAGGACCAGGACCCTCATGCCACACCCTCCGCCGGTTCAGCCATGCTCTTCCGCCCCGCCCATGCGCTCTCAAGCAGTCCGTTTTTAAGCAGGTATTCCCTGAGCTCGCCCTTCCCGATGGGCGTCTCCCTGGCGGACACATAGGATTTTTCAAGGCTTGTGGAGACAACGCCGGAGTATGAGTAATCGATAGACTGGTATATGGATTTGAAGGCCGGGGTTATGACAAACATGTCTTCAAGCTCCATGGAACGGGACACTTCCTCGTCGCTCATCAGCTCCTCGTAGAGCTTTTCTCCGGGTTTTGCCCCGATCTCGACAGTCATGATGTCCGAAGGCTTCCGCCCGAACACCGGGGCCATCGTCTCGATCAGCACCTCCGCCAGATCAGATATCCTTGCCACGGGCATCTTGGTGACAAATACCTCACCGCCCCTTGCCAGGGTTAGCGCCTTGAGCACAAGGCTTGCCGACTCACTTATGCTCATGATGAAACGGGTCATCCGTTTGTCCGTAAGGGTAACCGGGCCGCCCTTTCTTATCTGGCTGATGAACAGGGGTACCACCGAGCCCCTGGAGCCTATGACATTTCCAAAACGGGAGCTGCTGAATATGGTGCCGTTGCCGTTTTTAAGCGCGTTGGCGGCGGTGATCAGGCGCTCTCCCATCAGCTTGGACGTGCCCATTACGTTTGTCGGGTTCACCGCCTTGTCACTGCTTGTGAAAAGGACGCGGCTGACACCCGCCGCCTTCGCCGACCTGATGATGTTCTCAACGCCGAAGATGTTCGTCTGGGCCACGTCGAAAGGGTTGTACTCGGAAAGGATGACGTGCTTGAAAGCCGCGCAGTGGATTATCATGTCCAGCCCCTCGGAGAGTTTCTTCAGTTTCCCGGGGTCCCGGACGTCCCCCAGAAAACAGAAGGTGTTTCTGCCTTTGAACCGCTCCATAAGGAAAAAAAGCGCGGACTCATTGTTGTCCATCAGTCTCAGCTCAGACGGCCCGAAGGCATAAAGCTGGCTCACTATCTCGCTGCCTACCGTGCCCGCCGCCCCTGTTACGAGGATCTTTTTCCCTGCGTAGAATTCCTTCAAAGCGCTTTCACCCCCGGAAAGGCATCCCTTTTTTCCCCCGGTTCCAAGCCGTCCTGAGCCCGGTCTTTACAGAGGGCCCCCTCCCTCAGGAAATATTCGAGTGTCTTTTCAAGCCCTGCGCCGGTGCCGCAAAGCGGCTCAAACCCAAGCATCCGTCTGGCCTTGGAGATATCAGAAAAATTCCTTTTCACGTCCCCCTGTCTTGGCTTGCCAAAAAATATGCCAACCTTTCTGCCCGTCTTTTTTTCAACCAGGGCCTTTATTCTTGCGGCCATCTCGTTTATCGTGGTCTCCCGGTGGGTCGCTATCTGGAAGACCTCGCCCCCCAGGCAGGACTGCCCGGCAAGCGTTACGGCCCTCAGGATATCCTCTATGTAGATAAAGTCCCGCGTCTGGCTGCCGTCCCCGAATATCTCAAGCGGCTCGCCTTCCAGGGCCCTCTTCATGAACCTTGCGACAACGCTGTCTTTGTGCCGGCAGCCGGGGCCGTACACGTTCCCGAAACGCAGCGATATGGTGGGCAGGCCGTACGAACGCCAGTAGGCCTGGCAATAGGCCTCGCCGGCAAGCTTGCTGGCCCCGTACGGAGAGACCGGCCTGGGGACCTTGTTCTCATGTATGGGCGGCAGCACTTCCCCTGCCGGAGCGCCCGAAGAGGCAAAGATGAATTTTTTAACGCCCGCATGCCTTGAGGCCTCAAGCATGTTCAGGGTGCCTGTTACGTTTGCCTCCATGTCCGCCCTGGGGTCCTCCACAGACTTGGAAACGCCTGTGTTTGCAGCAAGGTGCACCACGGTGTCCACCCCTTCAACGCTTTCCACACAGGCGCCATAGTCCCTGATGTCCCCTATGGAGACAGATATATTTTTCAGAGGGTCTCCCATTGCGCAGTTAAAGCGGATTGTGGAGACCATTTCGCTTACTGAACCGGGTTTGAGGTTGTCCAGCACCCTGATCCTTATTCCCCTGTGATTTTTAAGCAGATAAGCCACGAGATTTGAACCTATGAACCCGCATCCGCCGGTAATGAGCCACGCGCCTTTCACCTAAGACCGGCCTCCTTTTTCAGGCATGCTACCGCCCCGGCCACAGTTTTTGTTTTTGGCCGCAGTATGGGGATTTTTTACAGTACTCAACACTGCCAAAAAAGATTTTCCTCAAACAACCTAAAGTTGTATTCCAGTATAAATAGGCGGTTGAGTGATGTCAAGAGGGAATTTCAGTATTTTTTATAACTGCGATTGAAATTTCAGATAACCGGGATGAAAAAAACGCTCAGACCGGCTTAAAAGCCGGAGAGACCGGCCAAAGGCACGCCGTTCAATATGCTTCGGGGGTTCAGGATGAAGAGGTCTCTTGCGAGTGAGCTTCCAAACTTTGACACAACCTCCGCGTGCGCATCTGAAAGTACCGGAGGGCGCCGCCTGGTATCGTGGGCGTCCGAGGCGACGGCATGGACCATGCCCTTTTTCATCATTCTGAAACTGGCCTTCCGGACTGCGGCCCCAAACTTGCCGGTTATGCTGCCAGCGGTGATCTGGCACACCGCTCCGGCATTTATGAGCTTCCGGAGGATGGAGATGTCCTGGAGTATGGCAAGGTTCCTTTCCGGGTGGGTTATCACCGGCGTGATCCCGTCCATCCTTAGTCCGGATATCATTTTTCCGATCTCGGCCAGCGGCGGCAGCACATAATCCGGAAGCTCCAGAAGAAGATAATTCTTGTCGTTAATGAGGGGCAAACCGCCCATGCGCACATCATCTATCAGGCTCCGGGAGATGTATATGTCCGCCCCTGGATATAACGCGACCCCATTTTCTTCCGCTCCGCCGTTCAGGCCCGCAATGGCCTGCACTATGGTTTGCCTTGAGTTCTCGAAGACCCCGCTTTTTATATGCGGGGTGGCCACTATGGCCTCTATGCCGTCATGCCTGGCTATCCTGAGCATCTCAAGGGTCTGGGACGTGTCCCGGGCCCCGTCGTCAAGCCCGGGCAGAATGTGGCAATGTATGTCAACGAAACCTTCTCCCACGTTCTCCCGCCCCGCATCCTGCCGCCCCTATCCCACTGGCGGCATCACCCGCCCTTTGCCTCCGCCCCCCAGCCGCGATGCGGCAAACCCGGCGAAAGCGGCAAAAGTGATGCTGTTTGATGGAATGTGCAGATTAAAGTCCACAAAGCTGTGGACAAGCATATAAGCCACTGACGACAGAAGCCCGGCCGTAAGAAAGGACGGCCTGCGCCGCACGTAATAATTATATACGCCCCTGGCAAACGACGCAAAAAAAAGAGCCGCAAGCAAGAGCCCGGAGATGCCCGTTTCCACAGCCAGGTTGATGTAATCGTTGTGGGCGAAATCGAAGGTCTTCTGCAGGTCCGGATTGTACAGCGGGAATATCTCCTTGAAGGTGCCAAGGCCGGAGCCGAACCATTTGAAGTCCCAAGCCGCCCGCATCGCCGCCTTCCATACCTTGAGCCTTGTGCCAAAGGTGAGCCCGCCAGCCTCGAACCTGGCAACAAGCGGCGAGACCCCAGCATAAAGGACATAAAACAGCATTGGGACCGCGAAAATGCAGGCGTAATAAACAATTCTCTTGCCAGGCCGACGCTTGCGCGCTCCGTCTGCCGGCAGAAAAACAAAAACAAGCATCGAGGCAAAAAAGCTAGCTACCCCGCCCCTCGAAAGAGAATAGAAAAGACCGGCGGCCATCACCGCTGTCACCACGGCATAAAGCAGGGTCTTCCCGGGCCTCCTGGCCTCAAGCGCAAGCGCAAGCCCGGGGGGTATCAGCATTCCCATGAACCCGGCGAAATGGTTCCGGTTGACAAACGGCCCGAAGGGATGCCCCGTGTCCCTCACCGCCCGGAGCCAGTAGATCCTGCCGTCCCACGCAGATTTCTGAATGACCGCGAAGACGACAAGGCCAAAACCGAAAAACGAAAGGGCTGAAAGGGCGCGCTTAAGCGCCCTCCTGTCCCTGCCCGCCCGCTCCGCGATAATGAAAACCATCGCGCAGACCCCAAGCCAGATGAGCGCCCCCGTGCCCTCATGGCCATCCATGCTAAGGCTGTGCCATGCCCTGGGGCCAAGCGACAGGCTTTTTAAAAACCCATATTCCCTTTTCGAAAAAAAGGCGACTACGGAAACTGGAAGCGGCACCAGGCACAAAAGCCCCAAAACAAAAAAACCGGCGGCCCAGATGCCCATCCAGCCACGCCAGGAAATGAGAAATATCCTTGCAAGCGGCTCGCCCTTCCCGTTCTGCGAGCCAGGCATCTGCTGCCCGCAGGCATAGCGCCAGAACCCCGGGTCGCGGGCCCTTACATTGAAGTATATCGTCACGGCCGCTCCGGCCAGTCCGGAAGCCCAGGGCTCGACGGAGCCAAAAAGCAGCACTGAAAACATTATCGTGCAGGCCAGAAAAAGGGCGTCGGTCATCAGGGTTTTTTTGCTTTTTTCATTCCGGCCTTTTCCCTGGCACAGGGCAAAAAACGCCCGCAGGCGGAGACCCTCACGTTGTCTATCCACAGATCGCTACGGTCCGTCCGGTCCAGCTTCAGGGGCCCGTCCCTTGCAATTCCAGCCTTGAGCAGCCTGCAGCCCCTTGGGGCCTGGAAGGCTACCGAAAGCTCACGCCACCTTCCAGTGCCCCTCAGTTGGGGCGAACGCGCATAATATCCACGGCAGGCCTGGCTCCAGACCTCAAGACGGATACCGCTTGCCGTTACAACGTTTTTTGTCCTTATGTCCGCCTTCAGTTCATAAGAGCGAGCCGGGGCCACAATGATGTATTGCCATAACAGAAACCCCTGCCCTCTGTGCCCGTTAAACCGGACATGCAGACTCCTTTTCCCCTCCGTCCGCCTGCTTCCGTCATATGAAAGGGTAAAACCGGGCCCGTCCTGCGCCACCCAGCCAAAGCACGCATCAGCCCTTTTCCCGAGGGGACGCTCGAACCCTCCGTTTGCCATGGCAGGCCCGGAGCCGCAATCGCCCCCGCCCGGCAAATGGCGCCAGAAATCCAGGGCCTCATCAATGCGCCCCTGGGCCAAAAGCAGCCTGCAGAGGGCGGCCTTGCGGTCCAGGCCAACAAGCCCGTGAGAAAACCTCAAGAAAGAAAGGGCGGAGTCCGCCATGTCGCTTCCAAGCAAATAATCAATATAACCGTTATAGGCCACGGAGGTGCGCGGCAGGACCTTTTCCGCCATATAGCCTTGAGGGGTGTTCAAAAGAAGAAAGAGGCCCGATACGCCGGCCACGGCACCAGGCCTTAGCTCGATGCACCGCTTGAAGTCCGCAGCCGCCCTGTCTTCCTCTCCGTCCTCCAGCCTGAATATGCCTATGTCCCACAGGTCCTGCCCGTATGTCCCCCTCAACTCTTCGTATCTGGAAATGGCTGCCCCGGCATCCCGATGCCTGCCCGAAAGTCGGCAGGCCAGGGCCATCTGGTACCATGCCCGGGCATAAAGGGGGTCTCGGAGGACCGCAAGTCTGTAAAGGCCTATCGCCCTGTCCGGCTCCGGTCTTTTAAGGCTGTATTGTCCTTTGAGGGCAAGGTTGTAGCACACCCTGGCATCGCCGGGAGAAGTAAAAGAGGCTATCTTGAGGGCAAGGCTGTTACCTGACCTGCACGCCATGTCCGCCATGGCGTCCGCGCCAAGCCTGTAAATAATGAAAAGGCCGGCAAGATGGACAAATGCCAGAAAGGCCCTGCTACGCCTCATGCCTGCCCGTCATCGCGCGAATATGGCGAATAGTAGGAATAATATCCGTACTTCATGCCATTTCCCCTGACGCCGTTTATGACCAGGCCAAGCACCTTTGCATTCACGTATTCCAGCACTTTTTTTGCCTCCTTGAGCGAGTCCCTTGTCGTCCGGCCGCTCTGGGCCACCGCTATTACCCCGTCCACGAAACTGCCCAGGCAGACCGAATCCGCCATTCCAAGGACGGGTGCCGAGTCTATTATCACGAAATTGTAGGACTTCCCCAGGCGCTCCAGCAGTTCCTTCATTCTGGCCGAGCCCAGGAGCTCGGAGGGATTCGGCGGAACCGGGCCCGCGGTGATAACGTCCAGGGCGGGAACCGGCGTGTTTCTTATAAGCCCCTCCTCGCCAAACTCCATGTTTCCGGAGAGGTAGGTCGAAAGGCCGCCGCCGTTTCCAAGGCCGAATATCCTGTGCAGGCTCGCCCTCCTCAAGTCCCCGTCTATGATTATCCCCTTGCCAAGGTATTTGGTCAGGGCGATGGATGTGTTGCAGGACACCGTGGTCTTCCCCTCGCCTTCCCTGGGGCTTGTTATCAATATTGTCTTTGGCGGGCGCGATGCGGATGAAAAGAGGATGAAGGTGCCCACAGAGCGGAACGCCTCCGCCATGGGCCCTTTATTGTCCGAATGGGAGACGATGGAAAGCTCCTCAAGCCCGATCTTTTTTTTGTGGGGTATCGCTCCAAGCGGGGCCATCTTCATCTTTCTTTCTATCTCCTGAGCGTCCTTGACCGTGTTGTCCAGGTACTCGGCAAAGAAAGCCGCCCCCACACCGCCCGTAACGCCAAGGAAAAGGGCAAGCACAAGGTTCCTGGCCTTCCTGGGGGCCGACGGCCTTTTTGGCATTTGCGCCCTGTCCAGCACCTGTATGTTGGTGGAGGTCATCGTGGCCGATACGGTGATCTCCTTCAGCCTCTGCAGGAGGCTAAGATATAGCGCCTGGTTGGTGTCCACCTCACGCTTCAGTATCTGGTATTCCACCATCTTCTTCTGGAAATCGATTGCTGCCTTTTTCTGGCGGTCAAAAGCCCTCTTTAGCGTGTCCTGCTTTTTTACCGCAGCCAGGTACTCGCCCTTTACGCTCCTGAAGATGCTGCGCTCATCCTTCCTGATGGAGGCGGCCATCGAATTGATCTGACTTTGAAGGTTCTTCATCCTTGGATATGAGGGCTTGAACGTCTTAAGCTCGTTGTTGTATTCCGCAACCAGCGCCGCGTACTGGGCCTCCATCCGCTGTATAAGCAGGTTGTCTATGACCTCCCGGCTGTCGGTGCCGGCGTCCTTAAGCTCCGTATAGCGCGCTTCCTTGTCTATCCTTTCGGCCACCGCCTGGTCCAGGGTTTCGGCCATGTACCCAAGGGTGTAGTTCACAAGGCTCTGCTTGATCCGGTTCTTGTCTTCTATGTATAGCATCTGGTTGCCTGCGGCATACTGGTTGAGCGCCTCCTCCGAATCCTTAAGCCTTGCCTTCATGATCTTTATCTGCTGCTCTAGCCAGCTCCTGGCCTGCCGCCCCGCATCGTATGCGCTCTCAACGTTGTAGTCTATATAGGCGCCGGCGATGGCGTTGGCCGCGTCCCTTGCCAGGGCCGGGTCATGTGCGGTGAAACTCACGTTCACAAGCTGGGAATTAGGCACGGGGCTCACCCGGACCCTCTTTAAAAACGGCTTCACGAGGTCTTGAGTGTCCTGCCCGCCCCGTCTGCCGCCGTCTTCCCGCAGGAAAGGAAAGATGAGCATGGCACCCTCCTTTAAAGCCGATGGGCCGCCTTTGAACTCCCTGCGTTTGCCCAGGTCCAGCTTTCTTATGACCCTTGCCGCGATGTTCCGGCTCTTAAGTATCTTGTACTGCGTCTGGTAATAGTCGTCATCGTTCCGGGAGGATTCGTAGGCCCCCTTGAAGGCCAGTATGTTTGGAGAACCCTTGTCTATTTTAATTGTCGCGGTGGCCGTGTAAACCGGTCTTTCCATGAAATTGGAGATAACCGCTGCGGCTAGCACGCCGGTGAAGATGGCGGCCAGTATCCATCTTCTTCCTGACAGGATGTGCAGGTAGTCCCTCAGGTGTATTTTCTCATCTTCCTCAGGGGGCAGGCCGGCAGGCGGCGTTCCCCCTGAAGCCTGCCCTGGGGCGGCGGGCCCGGCGGAGTGGCCGCTTAAGCCGTATGGCTGCAGTTGATCGTCCATTCGTTCAATATCCCCTTCCTACCGCTACCGAGCGGGTGTAAACGGTGCTCCTCAGGCCCTTGAAGAATTCCTTGATGGCGCTTGTGGGCACAATGATCACGTCTTTGTCCTTTATATAAATATCGGGGCTTTTCCCGCTCAGGATGGAATCGTAGTTTGCCACAAGGAGCCTCCTTCGGCCGCTCCCGTCGTTTCTGTATATCTTTATGTCCTTTACCGCCTCGTAATTCAGCCCCTTTGCCAGGCTGATGGCCTGAGTAAGCGTAATATTCCCTGCAAGCGGGAACGAACCGGGGGCCCCTACCGCGCCGTCCACATAAAACCTGCCGGCCGGGGGTATGTTTATGATGTCGCCTGACCGCACCGGGACGTTCAGCCGCGTATCCCCATTCATTAAAAGCTCGTTCAGGTCTATCTTCAGGGTCTTTCCTTTTTCTCCGTCCGGCCCCGCCTGCCTGCTTATATAGCAGATGTCTGAGGCCTCTCCGGTAAGCCCTCCGGCCATGGAAAGCATGTCCAGAAGGTATTTCGGCCCGGAGACGGAGAAGACCTGGGGGTTGTGAACCGCCCCCAGAACGGTTATCCTGCGGCTACGGTATTCCTCTATAAACACGTTTACTACGGGGTCCTGTATATAGGCGCGAAGCCTCCGCTCGATGACGGCCTCAAGTTCGGGCGGCGTCAAACCCGCGGCCTTCACCTCGTTCACAAGGGGCAGCTCTATCATCCCCGTCTGGCTTATCCGCACCGTGTCCGAAAGGGCCCCCACCCTGAAAACGTTTATCTGAATGAGGTCCTCCGGCCCAAGCGTGTAGTCCCTGGTGGAATCAAGGGTCCCGCGGATCATCACCCTTTTTACAAGTGCGCTGTTAAGAAGGTTTGAGCGGCCCTTTCCGGAATATGCGTTGGTTATCACCCGCTGGTACTCCTGGCCCGGCGCGCAGGAGGCGATTGCAAGGCAAAAAAGCGCGCTGAAGGCAAGGACCATCTGGATCGCAGATACTGATTTCTTTGGGTCCGCCCTCATTTTTTCTTATGGCCGGTAGGGGCTGGCCTCATTCCATCCCCGGTTTTGCTCTATGGTGACCCCGGCAATGGCGCCCGCAACCATGGCCCCTCCTATTCCTAACGCGGCCGCGGTGGAACCGGCCCCCCCAGCCCCTCCCGCTGCTGCTCCACCTGCCACGCCAGGCGGGCCTCCTGCATCCGCACCGCCCCCAGCCAGGCCCGCATACCTGACATTGTCTTTCCTGGCGATCAGTCCCCCTGAGAGCGTTTTTACCAGGGTCCGCCTGCCATCAAAAAAAAGGCCCCCTGAAAAACCAGCCCTCCCCGGGTCCAGTTCCAGGTTGTCCGGGGTAAGGAGCCCGACCCTTGAGGGGCCTGGGCAGTTTATGCCGATGCGCCCTTTAATGAGAGCTACGTAATAGAGGCGGCCTGCGCCATGGCCCGCCCTGAAGGCCACAGCAGAGTTTGCGCCAGCATCCATGCGGGTGCCATCGTCAAAAACAAAGGAGATCCTGCCGCGGGCGGTACGGAAGACCTCGCCCGCCGCCACGGGGCAGGCGCCCCGGAGTCTCAGCCACTGCCCGGCGAGATATACCCGGGCCACGCCTTCCGGGTAGGCATTTCCGATGAGTTCGGGGGATGGCTTGATGGCGGCCTTGCCGGACGCCTTCCCCTCCTGCTGGCGAAGCCCCGAAAGAGCGGCAACAGCCGCCGGAAGATTCATGAAGTTCACCAGAAAAGCGATCAGCAACATGACTGCGGCGGTCTTTTCTTTCATCCGGGGCCTCCTTGCGTTCTCATATCTTCACAACCATTAGTTTCATATATACAACCTAGAGTAATATTGGGGCCAAAGTTTGTCAAGCCCCTTTCCGAAGAGTTTTTTCCAATTTTACGCGCGCACGATCATGCAGTTGTCCGTCTCAAGGGACCAGCCCAGGGCCTCCAAAAGCACAAAGCACCTTTCACTGCCTTTCGTGTAGCGTTTGAATATCCCCTGGAAACCGGCGAACGGGCCGTCCTTTATCACCACGCGGCCGCCTTCCGGAAAGGCATCAGGCTCCGGCACGATCACACCTTCCTTCATCTTTTCCATGATGGGGCTTATGATCTCATCCGGCACGGGCGTGGGGGAGCCGCCGCCCACGATGTATCTTACTCCCCGCGTGTAACTTATCAGCCGGAAGCGCAGGACGGGATCGAAACGTGCGAATATGTAGCATGGGAAAAGGGGTTCAATGGTCTCCACTATTTTTTGGCCCCTGTACCTCTTTTGCCTTAAAAGCGGGTTAAGAGTCTCTATGCCGGCGTCATTCAGGCGCACGGAGACCGCATTTTCATGGCCCGGCTTCAGATATACCGCGTACCATTTTTCCATTTCAGGACAGATTCTAAAACGCAAAGGGACGTGTTGTCAACCACAGGTTGCATTAAAGCCCTTGCAGGTTGCAACATCCGGCCGCTGCAAGGGCTTGCTGTTATAATATGTCCGGTTTGGAAAGGCTAAAAATAAAACCTCTTTTTGGAGATAAAATATACCTATGCCTGAGAAAAAAGAAGCGCCTGCGGAAATAAAGAGGGAAGTGGAGCGGCTGGTAAAGGAGATAAATTACCACAATTACCGCTACTATGTTCTCGATTCCCCGGTGATCACTGACGAGGAGTACGACAGGCTGTACCGCAGGCTGAAACAGCTGGAGGAAAAATACGGCTACATCCTTCCGGAGTCCCCGACCGGGCGGGTGGGGGCGGCCCCCTCGGAGAAGTTCGCCAAGGTCAGGCACACCGCCCCGATGCTCTCCCTGGACAACGCCTTCTCCCATGATGAGCTCCGGGAGTTTGACAAAAGGATAAAAAGGCTCTTGGGCCGGGGTGAGGACATAGAGTACACCGTGGAACCAAAATACGACGGCCTCGCCATGGAGCTCACATATGAGGGAGGGTTCCTTGCAAGGGCCTCGACCAGGGGCGACGGCTTTGAAGGGGAGGACGTGACCCGGAACATAAGGACGATCATGGCGGTTCCCTTGAAGATCGAGGACGGCGGCGCTGTCCCCGAGGTCATAGACTTACGGGGCGAGGTCTACATGGACCTTGAAGAGTTCAAAAAACTGAACCGGAGCAGGGAGGAGGCCGGAGAGCCTGCCTTTGCCAATCCAAGGAACGCCGCGGCGGGAAGTGTGAGGCAGCTGGACCCCGCCATCACGGCCTCAAGGAAACTGTTTATTGCCTTCTACGGGATGGGCGCGGCAAAAGGGGTGGAATTCAAAAGCCACTCGGAGTTCATGGACTGGCTCAGGAGCAAAAGATTTCCCGTTCCCGCAGTGTTTGAAAAGGCCAGAGGCATAGAGCGCGTGCTTGAGGCGGTCGAAAAGATAGAGAATATGCGGGAGCGCTTCCGGTTTGAAACCGACGGTGCGGTGATAAAGGTGGACGATGCCGGGCTCCAGCAGCGGCTCGGGTCAAAAACGCGGGAGCCCCGCTGGGCCATCGCCTACAAATTCACCGCCCATCAGGCCTCAACGAAAATAATGGACATAAGGGGAAGCGTGGGCCGCACGGGCGTCATCACGCCCTATGCGGTCTTCGAGCCGGTAAGGATAGGCGGCGTCACCGTGGGCAAATCGACCCTCCACAACTGGGATGAGATAAAGAGAAAGGACATCAGGATCGGGGATACGGTGGTCGTGGAAAGGGCCGGGGACGTCATCCCCCATGTTCTCATGGTCATCAGGGAGAAAAGGACGGGCAGGGAAAAAGAGGTGCACGTGCCGGCCAGGTGCCCGGTCTGCGGCGGAGAAGTGGTAAGGGAGGAAGGCGAAGTGGCCGTCAGGTGTGTTTCCCTCTCCTGCCCCGCCCAGGTGCAGGAGAGGATCATACATTTCGCCGGAAGAAACGGAATGGACATAGAGGGGCTCGGAGAAAAGAACGTGGAGCTGCTCTATACGAAAGGCCTGATAAAAAATTTTGAGGACATCTACAGGCTTAAAATGGACGATTTCCTGGCCCTCCCCAGGTTCGCCAGGAAGTCCGCCACGAACATGGTGAACGCCATCGAGCGCAGCAAGACGCCGACCCTGGCCAGGTTTCTCTATTCCCTGGGCATCCCCCATGTGGGGGAGTATGCCGCAAGGCTCCTGGCCAAAAACTTTCCGGAGCTCGAAGACCTCTACCACGTGCCGGCCGAAAAACTCCTGAGGATAAAGCACCTAGGGGACAAGATCGCTGGCGCCATATCGGCCTTTTTCAAGGACGAAAAGAACATAAAGACCATGGAGGCTCTGAAATCATACGGCCTCAGGATGGAAAACCCGGATTTCACCGAAAAAAAAACGGAGAAGTGGAAGGAAAAACTACCCCTTGAGGGCATGACCTTCGTTATCACGGGCATGCTGCCCGTGCCAAGGAAGGAAGCAGAGGACATGATAGAGGCCCGTGGGGGACATGCCTCATCCGCGATATCAGGCAGTACGGACTATCTTGTGGCCGGAGAGAAGCCGGGCTCGAAGCTTGACAAGGCAAGGCAGCTTGGAGTGAAGACCATCTCCTATGAGGAGCTTTTGGAGCTGGCTAAAGTCCGCCCGGACACACCCTCCCTGTTTTAAATTAAATTAAAACAGCGCCTTTTTCCCTTTTCTGCTTTCTTTTCTGACTTCCGGAGGAGAAGACTGGCTTCGGGCCTGCTCCAGCAGGAATCTGAGCGCCTCAAGGGCCGCCTCCCTCTTGTTTGCGGCCCGCCCGCCGGAAAGCGTAAGCTTTTTGACCCGGGAGAAGGCCCCGTCCTTCCTGCAGCAGACGCCCACATAGACAAGGCCCACCTCCTTGCCTTCAAGCGCGTCCGGCCCCAGGTTTCCCGTCGTGGAAAGGGCAAAATCGGACCCAAGCAGCTCCGCCGCCCCCCTTGCCATCTCGCGGGCCGTTTCCTCGCTTACCACGCCTGACGTTCCGATAACGGCCGCGGGTACATTAAGTATCTTTTCCTTGGCCTTAGCCGTATAGGAAATTACCCCGGCATCGAAAAAAATGCTTGCGCCAGGAAGCTGCGTGATGTAATGGCTTATAAGCCCTCCCGTGCATGATTCCGCGACCGAGAGGCTAAGCCCCCTGTCTTTAAAAAGACTGTGGATACCGGAAACGGCATCCAGAACTCCGCCGGGAAGGCCGGCAGTGGCATCGTTTCTCATTTTGTCCTGTTTGCGTTTTTTAAGGACCCCGGGTCCAGGAACTTTATGGAAAAAATCCCTGTAATCAGCCATATCAACAAAGAGCAGCAGCGATCCGCTTCATGAAATCGTCTCCGGATCATATCCTTTCCGGTCTTTTTTTATTATACTACTAAAATAAAAAACCAAAATTTTTTAAGATAATCCCAAAAAGCAAGAGAGCCCTTTTTTCATGAAGAAAAAAATTTTATTTCTGATTTTTGTTTCCGTGATTGTCCTTATCGCCTCCGGCACAGCCATGGCGTCGGAGGCGGCGGGCGGCGCGGCCAGGGACGCCAGCGGGCCGCCCACTGCGCCCATAAGCCCGCAAAGCAGGAAGTGCATAAACTGCCACCTTATATATACGCCAGGCATCGTTGAAGAATGGCTTTCGAGCGCCCATTCCGGGACGACCCCGGAACAGGCAATGAAAAAGCCCCCACTGGAGCGCCTGGTCTCCGCAAAAGATGTGCCCAAGGATGTCGCAAACTATGCCGTAGGCTGCTACGAGTGCCACGGGGCGAACCCCGGCGCGCATAAGGACAACTTCCAGCACTTTGGCGAGAGCATAAACGTGGTCGTCTCCCCGGCGGACTGCGCCATCTGCCACCCGGAGGAGCGCGCCCAGTTCGACAGAAGTATGGAGTCCTACGCCTGGAGCAATCTGGATAACAATCCCCTGTTCCATACGCTGATGGACACCATCATAGGCACAAAGGACGTATCCGGCGGCAGGATCGTGATAGAAAAGCCCGAGTCCGCGCTTGAGGACAACACCTGTTACAGCTGCCACGGGCTTCCGGTGAAAATGGCCGGGATGAAGCAGTTGTCCACTCCTGTTGGCCTGGTCAATGTGCCGGTCCTGAAGGGATGGCCGAACACCGGCATAGGCCGCATCAACCCGGACGGCTCAAGGGGAGCCTGCGAGGCCTGCCATCCAGGCCACGCCTTCTCCATAGAGGCCGCCAGGAAACCTTACACCTGCGCCAGGTGCCATACCGGGCCGCACGCACCGGCCTGGGACGTATACAGGGAAAGCAGCCATGGGAGCATTTTTCTCACAAACGGCGCAGGATGGAATTTTGCGCGCGTCCCCTGGAGGCCGGGCGTGGACTTCAAGGCGCCCACCTGCGCTGCCTGCCACAACAGCCTTCTGGTGGGGACCGGCGGCAAGATCATTGCCCAAAGGACGCACGATTCGGGGTCAAGGCTGTGGGTGAGGCTGCTTGGCCTCATCTACTCTACCGCCCAGCCCAAAAAGGGAGATACGACCATCATCGAAAATAAAGACGGCCTGCCGCTTCCCTCCACTTTCGATGGGGTCCCGGCCTCAAGGTACCTGATAGGGAAAGACAAGCAGCAGGACCGCGAAGAATCGATGAAATCCATATGCAACGCCTGCCACGGCAACCAATGGACGGACGGCTTTTTCTCAAAGATGAGCGATACCGTTCAGGCAGCGGACAAAATGACGCTTGCCGCCACAAAGCTCATGGACCGGGCATGGCGGCTGGGCCTTTCCGATAAGACCAATCCCTTCTCCGACGAAACAGAGATGGACTGGGTGAGGCAATGGTTCTTTTACGCGACCTCGGTAAAGTACTCTGCGGCCATGGCCGGAGCAACAAACCGCATGGCCTTCACGAACGGTTTTTGGGACCTGAGCTATAACCTGAGGAAGATGGAAAGCCGTGTTAACGGTACTCCCGCGCTTAGGCCCGCGCCCATGAGGCCAAGGATCATCACCATCCCTGAGGCGCCGCAAAAAGAGGAAAGACGCGTCCGGCCAAAAAAGAGGTTTTTTAAAAAAAGGGCCCCGGAAAGACGGATCATAAAAAAACGGGCTGAAAAAAGGCATGTAGAAAAAAGACATGTGGAAAAGAGGCGCGCGGTAAAGAGGCGTATAACGAAAAAACGGATAACCAAA
The DNA here is from genome assembly GCA_021813765.1 of Nitrospirota bacterium. Taxonomy (GTDB): domain Bacteria; phylum Nitrospirota; class Thermodesulfovibrionia; order Thermodesulfovibrionales; family JdFR-88; genus JAKAEG01. Next base: position 24,058 of record JAKAJM010000017.1, on the reverse strand, counting down.
AGGCGCGCACCAAAAGCTGCAAAGGGAAAAAAGAAGATCGAAAGGAAAAAGAAAAAACCTGAAGAAAGGAAATAGTCCCTACCTGTAGGCGGACTTGTCCCCTATGTCGCAGTGCAGGGGCATGAATATCTTACGGAAAGTGAAAAGCGCATAAAGGGCGGCGATTAACAGGAACCCCGATTCTATGCCCGTCTTTCCCATCCCGCCTGTTGAAAAAGCCGCAAGATAGAGAGGCATCGAGATGGCAAGCAGATAGCCCTCCGCAAGCCTGAAACAAAACGCCTCCTTGGCGGCAACAAACCCGATGCAGCCCGCAAGAGGCAAAAAAAGCAGCGCCGCCGCAGGCTCTCTGGAGACGAAAGAAAAAGCGTCCCCTCCGCCTTTTATGAAAAGCGCGGCAAGCGCGGCAAGCGAAATAATATAGAGCCCGATCAATTTTCGTTTGAAACTGCCTATATAAAGGTGGATGAAAAGGACGCTGAGCCCCGAGGCAAGATAAAGGAGCGCAAGGAAAAGGTCAAAATAAAAAGAGGGGAAACCGCCCGCAACAGCCGCAGGAGAGACAGCCACAAAAACCGCAGCAACGGCAAGCAGCAGGCAGGTAAGAGCAATGCCGGACCTGTAAAGGAGCACCGTTGCCCTGTCGGTCCGCGTAAGCGGCTGGTAAAGAGTATAGTCGCCCATTTAACCGGTTTTTTTGCCTCCTTTTTTTATTCGGCCCGGTCCTTCCTTCTTCTTCCAGAAAGAAAGGTCCCCAAGCATGGTCTTTAAAAGCTCCACGGGGGCTTTTCCCTCTTCAGTTTTTTTGGCAATTTCCTTACATCTGCAGGCATCCCCTGGGCTTCGCGGTACGGATGGACTGCTGCCTTCTGGAGCGGCAGGCCTTCTGCCTGTGTCCTTCTTCTGCCTCATTTTACTATTATAACAGGCAGGAGCGAATGCCTTCCGCCCACACACGAAACCTGAAGAGTCAAAAATATTGACCGGTGAATGTGGGCAGGGGAATCCCTATGGCAGCCCCAAAAAGCCCTGCCTTCGCTTCAGGAGACTTTAGCAACGTTGCCGTCCCTGAATATCAGCGTGTTGACCGTTTTGGCCATGAGCCTGTAGCCCCTTCCGTCAAGATATTTGTACACGTCGTCGTCCGGCAGTTCCAGGAAGTCTTTCCACAGGACTTCGACCAGGATATATTCGGGCCTGAAGTGCTGCCAGTCATTCGATCTGAGGACATCCAGGTCCATGCCTTCCACATCCACAGACAGGAAATCTATCTTTTGGGCCCTCGGCAGCTTCTCTTTGAGAATGCCGGCCAGGGTTGCTGTACGGACCTTTCTTTCCTCGACAATATAATATGCCCTGTTGAAACTGCCTCCGCGTTTTTGCCTGGCAAGGACAAGCTCCCTGTCGAAGGTGTTAAGGTTTGGCTCATTGTAGATAAAGAAGGTCAACTCCTTCTGCTCGCTGCTGATGGCCGCCTCTATATTTATGTCTCTCGGCCTCTGCTTGTTGAAAACGGCCATGCAGCCGGGGGTTGCGTCCAGATTTATCCCCCTCCATCCCTTTTTGTAAAAATAATGGGTGTTCGACAGCCTTTTTGGGTGAAAGGCTCCGACATCCACATAAAATCCTGCGTTTCGCCCGTCAAAGATCCGCCACAGGATCATGTCCTCGCCTTCCTGTGAATACGATTTCCGGGCATAACCGTCAAATAATTCGTTTCTAAGACCGGAAACGGCCTTTCCTGGAAAAACACCTTTGACCAGTTTTTTTATCATAAAAAACCACCTTGGGCCAAGGGCCTATAAAAATATCACTTTATGAGTCCCCACCAATTTAACAACTTAAGGTTGCAATGTCAAGCGCATATCTGAACATGAGACCCCTTCGAAGAAGGGACGTGCAAAATTGTGGGCCGGCAGTTTTATCCGAAAGCGGTTTTTTTGTTTTTTCCCGTGGGCCGGGGATGCGTCCCGCTCTACCGGCTGATGCTTATGTCCATGCCCTTGTCCATGCTGTAGACCGGGTACTGGACGTAATTTTTCACCCACGGCTGGCGGATGGTGACGGATTTTGTGTGCCAGAAGAAGACCCATGGGGCGTCACGCACGATGAGGGCTTCCGCCTGCTTGTAATATCTGTTCCGGGCGGCTTCGGTAGAGGCGTGCTGCCCCCGCTCTATGAGGAGGTCCACTTCCCTGTTAGAGTACCTGGTCCGGTTGCCCGCAGCCCCCATGTTGGCGGAATCAAAAAGCGGGTAGAGGAAATTTTCGGGGTCGGGGTAGTCCGCCCACCAGCTGAGCCAGAACATGTCCGGCTCGCCCTGGTCTATGGCCTCCTTGTAAGTGTTCCATTCCAGCTGTTTCAGCTCCGCCCTTATGCCCACTTTCTTGAGATAAGCCTGGATGATCTGCGCCATGTCTGCGACGTCCTGCGGAGGGGAAGTGATATAAAATTTCACCCTCACCCCGGCGTAGCCCTCCTGCCTGATGATGCGCTTTGCCTTCTGCGGGTTGTACTCGTAAGCGGCGGGCGAGGCCCATTGCCTGAGCTCCGGGGGCACCGGTCCGTTTGCAAGCGTGCCCCTGCCTTCCATGAAGGTCTCCAGTATCTTTTTCCTGTTGATGGCGTAGTTTACCGCCTGCCTCATCCGCCTGTCGTTAAACGGGGGCCTGGAGCAGTTGAGCCCCAGGTAATAGGTATCTATGCCGTCCGCCATTGAGATATACCTGCTCCATCTGGGGTCATTTTTGAAGCGGCTGTAATCCGGAGCGGGAATGTTTATCACATCGAGGTTTCCAAGCTCGAATTCGACAACCTGGGTGAGCTCCTCCGGTATGACCCTGTAGATGATGCCTTTCACCTTGGGCCGGCCCCCGAAATAATCTCTCCGCGCCTTCAGCACCAGCTCCTCGTTGGGCAGCCATTTCCGGACCGCAAAGGGTCCCGTCCCTACCGGGTGCGAGGAAAAATCCGGCCCCAGGGCCTTTACCGCCTCGCGCGGCACCACATAAGCCGCCGTCATCGCAAGAAGGTATGGGAAAGGAGAAAAAGGCTTTTCCAGCCTTAAGTCAAGCTCGTAGGGGCCCTTCACGACTATGCCGCTTACACCGGTGGCGGCGCCTTTCATGAATCTCTTCGCACCCTTTATCCTCGAAAGAACCCAACTTTCGGGCGAAAGGGTTTTGGGGCTAAGCAGCCGCTCGAAGGAATACTTGAAATCCTCCGCGCGCACCTCGCGCCCGTTTGAGAACCTGACCCCCCGCCTCAGGCTGAAACTGTACAGAAGCCCGTCTTTCGAGACCTTCCAGCTGCGTGCTATGTCGGGCTCCACTTTAAGGCCCGGGCCTATTTTCAAAAGCCCGTTAAAGAGCTTGGCTGCTATGGACCCGCCGGCGACATCCGTTATCCTGGCCGGGTCCAGGCTGAACGGATCCGCGGTAAGCGCGTAATATATGTACCCCGGCTTTCTATCCTCCGCCGTGCATCCGCCAAGCAAGGCCGCAAGTGAAGACACCGCCAAACAAAAAAGGATGAAGGAAAAAAGAGTTTTTGTTTTTTTTCTTTTTCCCTTCATCCTTTTAAAAGCAATTCCTTCTGTATCCGGCTCAATACCTGAGAATGGCTCCGATCCCGCCCAGGTTCCGCAACTTTTCGTTTCCCGGCACGACCTCCACGCGTCCTCCGTGTTCAACCGTCTTTTCCATGAGCAGGTCAATGAAATAGTTTACACTATACATATCCCCTCCGCACCAGCGGCAGTTCTCCGGGCTCAAAGAGAGGGCCTCGCAGCTGGTGCAGGCATATCCCTCCTGCTGCAGAGCCGGGTCCACAAGCAGGGTCATTATCCTTTTTTCTCCGGACATCAGTATAACGTCCTCGATGCCCAGGACAGCCCCTTTGTTCTTGTGCGCCCGGGTAACGAGCTCATCGACCGTTTCTTCCTTTCCGGCGCGCTCATATGCCTCCACGACCGGAAGCGCCCTGTCCAGTATCTGGCGGGATGACTCATACATTCCAGCGTGGAACTCTCCTATTATCCTGTCTGAAAGGTTCGCCGGCAGTTTTTCCCTTCCCATGGCAAGGGTCTCGGGCGGGCCGCCGGCCACTATCCTGGAGATGCCCTGCTTCCGGACAAAGTCCGAAAGCTGCCGTACCACCTCGTTCAAATGAAGGCCCACGTGGAATTCGGCATGCCTTTCAAACCGGTCCTGTTCCAGGGCAAACCAGCCGCCCTTTTTGTGTTTCCCGATCACGTCCGGGGTCCTTATCTCTCCATACTCGAGTATCTCTCCCATATGGACCACGAACATCCTTGCGTCATCCTTGCTTAAAAGGAGGACAAGATGACGGGGATAGAAGTCCATGAGGTCGAAAAGTGGTTTCAGGTAAGGCGAGGTGTCCACGAATATGCCGCTTTGCACCGGCATTGCCACATGGTATTCCTTCCAGAAGCCCTCGCTTTTCCTGGTGATCAGGCATACGGCTTTTTTGAACTGCGGCTTCTGGCCTGTGAAATAGTTCTCAAGCAGATCGAGGTCTTCCTTCACCTTCTTGAAGACGGGCTTGTCCAGTTTCCCGGGCGTCTCCTTCAGCATGTTTCTGACCTTTATCATGTACTCGCCATTCGGGTTGGTTACCGGGTCCACGTTCAGGTAAAGACTCACATAGTAATTGCCGCCGGGGTTTTTTATCGCGGCTATGCCTTTCAATTCCTCAAGATTCAGCATGGTCTCCTCCTTCCGGGTTTCCGAATATTTCAAGGACCGAAATGAAAATGGCCAGTGTCAGGGGCCCAAGGACAAGCCCTATGATGCCGAAGACCTCAACCCCTCCAAGGACGCTGAAAAATATGAGAAGCGTGTTCATTTTCGTCTTGCCGCGTATGATTAGCGGCCTTAAAAAATAGTCCACAAGCATGCTTATGAGAAACACTCCTATCAAAAGCAGCGCCAGCCCCTTTCCGGGCTGGCCGGAAAGGAAAAAATAGATGGAGCCTGGCAGCCATACACCGGCCGTGCCGATAATGGGCACAAAGGAGGCTATGAACGTCATCGCCCCCCAGAACACCGGGGAGGAAACCCCAAGCGCCCAGAACGCCAGACCGCCTATCAGCCCCTGTATGATGGCCACCAGCACGCCTCCGAAGATCGTCGAGACAACCATCCCCTTTGCCTGCCCGATAAGCCTTGTTTTATTCCTTTCGGAGAAGGGGAGGTAGTCTTTTATCCTGCTTATATAATCCGGCCCGTCCTTGAGGAAAAAAAAGATGGAAAACATCATCAGCACGAAATCGAAAACCACCGCCAGCAGGTTTTTTGCCCCCACCGAAAGCGCCTCAAGCAGATGCGTCCTCAGGCTGGCCAGCCACTTTCCAACTATCTCCTCGACGCTTGTATTGTTTGCCTCCAGAATGGGCCTTAAATGGACAACAAGCCACTGCACCGCCGGGTGGGAGAGGACCTTCTGGAGGTTGATCTGTCCCTTTTGAAACTGCTGCACAAGCTGCCCCAGCTCCAGGACAAGCACATACCCCAATGAGGAGACAGGCCCGAAAATAAAAATGGCCACCACAAAAAGCGTTGCCAGCGAGGCAAGGGACTTTATCTTGAACCACTTGAGACAGATGACGTAAACAGGATAGAAGATTATGGAAATCACTATCGCCCACGCTATGGGACCAAGGAAAGGGGCGATTATTTTATATGAGAGATACCCGAGGATGCCCAGAAAAAACAGAAGGACTATGGAGAAAAAGAACTTGTTATCCTTCCTGTCCATTATTGCCTTTCCGTTTTAGGGCCGCCGCTTTTATAAAAGAGTTGAATATGCCTTCGGAGGCAGGGTCTCCGGCCATGCGCTCGGGGTGCCATTGCACGCCTGCAAAAAAAACATGTCCCTTTGAATAAATGGCTTCTATCAGGCCGTCCTCCGACCGCGCCGCCGGGCAAAGCGCCACAGCGGGTCTGCTTATTCCCTGGTGATGGCTGCTGTTTACAATGAACCTCCCTGTGGGAAACGGGCCTGCCCCTGAAAATATTATCTCATGGAAGCCCTGTCTGTGCTCCACAGGCTTTGTCTTAATCAAACGGCCTCCCAGATCGGTCTCGATGTCCTGATAGAGACCTCCCCCGAGCGCCACATTGACAAGCTGCATCCCATAGCATATGCCCAGGAGGGGCTTATGCTGATGGAAAGCGGCCTTTATGAGGGACATCTCGAAATCGGTCCTGCCCGCGGAAACGAGCCTCATCGGTACCCTTTCCTCTTCTCCGTAATAAGCGGGCGCGATATCGTCTCCGCCCGGTATCAATATTCCGTCCAGGGACGGAAACACATCTTCCGGGCCGCCAGCAAGCGGGACCGCCACAGGCGCCCCTCCGGCCTTAAGGACCGCCAGTGCGTACTCCTCCCTGAGGACGCCCCGCCCGCATGAGGGACCTTGCCCGGGATCGGCGGTTATCCCTATGAGCGGTCTTTTTTTAAAACTCATGATGTTTTTGCCCTGCAGGCAATGGGAAGATTAAAAACGAAAAGATATACAAGAAAAAAGAAAAAAGATAAAACAAAAAACCTACTTGCCCTTTCTAAGGACCCTGCCCGGCCGCTTTCCCGTAAGAGCTCCCTCCGATATGACCGCCTCACCGTTTACGATGAGATGGCCGACCCCCCTTGCCTTCTGGAAGGGTTCCTCAAAGGTGGCGGTGTCCGCAAGCCGTCCCGGATCAAAAACTGCAACGTCCGCGAAAAAACCTTCCTTTCTCATTCCCCTTCCGGCCAGCCCGAAGGTGTCCGCCGGAAGTGCTGTTATCTTTCTTACCGCCTCTTCCATCCCCACCACGCCTTCTTCAATTGTATACCTTTTAAGAAAGCGGGGAAAGGTGCCAAAGGTCCTTGGATGGGGCTTGCCCTTTGCGCTTGGCCCGGAGAAGGAGCGGGCCGAGCTGTCAGAGCCCACCATCACCCAGGGCAGCCCGTAGAGCCGCCGCAGGTTGTCCTCGTTCATGCTGTGGAATATGGCCTGCACCCGTACTTCGCCCCTGACAAGGATATGAAAAAGCGTCTCAAGCGGAGATTTTTTTCCCGCAAGCGCTATCTCGCCCAGGCTTTTGCCTTCCATCCATCTGTCAGCCTCGTTTGGGGTGGAGGATATGTACACGCTTTCCCAGTACAGGGCGTCTTTCTGTATCCCGGCCGATATCTTCCTGAGCGTGGCAGGGTCCTTGAGCCTGGCAAGCTCCGCCACGGAGCCCCCCTCATACGCCCATGCGGGAAGGATTGTGTCCAGGTCGGTTGACGCGGCCGTATAGGGATAACGGTCCGCGGTGGCACGGAGCCCTGAGGCCCTGGCTGTCTCCACCGTCTCTATCGCCTGCGATATCTTGTTCCAGTTCTGCCTGCCGGCCGTTTTCATATGGGAGACCTGGAGCCGCCCCGCAACCCTGCCTATGGTTACCGCCTCCTGGATCGCCTCGATGAGGTTGTCTCCCTCGCTCCTCATATGGGTGGCATAAATGAAATTTCCGGCGGCCGCCCTTCTGCCTGCCTGCGCAAGACCCAGGAGTTCTTCCGTCCGGCTGTAGGCCCCGGGCGGATAGATAAGGCCGGTCGAAAGGCCGATGGCCCCCGCCTGAAGCGATCCTTCCAGGTGGGCCGCCATTTCGTTCAGCTCCACGTCTGAGGCAGCGCGGTCCGCATAGCCTATCACTGACGCCCTCAGGTTGCCGTGGCCCGTGAGCGTGGCAAAATTCATAAGGAGCCCGCGTGCTTCAAGGATATCCAGGTATTGCCCAAGGCTCTCCCATCTCTCCTTTATCCCGTACTCAACGAGATCGCTTTCCCTTTGCTGCCTGGCAGCCCCTATTAGCGGTCCTCCGGAGAGGCCGCAGTTTCCGTTTACCTCGCAGGTCACCCCCTGGAACAGCTTTCCCTCCGCGGCAAGCGGGTCCGCAAGGAGCGTAAAATCGGAATGGCTGTGAGTGTCTATGAATCCCGGCGTGACATAAAACCCCTTGGCCTCTACGACCGATGAGGCGTCATCCTTTTGCGCCCTGCCAATGAAAGATATGAGCCCGCCGGAGATGCCCACGTCCGTTTCGAGGGGCGGCCTGCCGCTTCCGTCAAAAACCGTCCCTCCGGATATGAGGATATCGAATTTTTTCATTTGCGCGGTCATTTTTTATTCCGTTTCCGTGGGCCGGACGCCCGGCAAGGTTTTTTTATTTTTTATTTTATCTCTGGGCCATGGCGCGGAGGGCCTGCACCGGCACGCCCCTGAAGTAATTGCCGATGCCTGAAGCTATGCCCTTTGCGACCTCGTCAATATAAGAGCCCTCGTTGAGGAGCGCTTCATCCCTTGGATTGGACAGGAATGAGACCTCAACCAGAACGGCTGGCATTTTGTCGCCCACCAGCACGTAGAAAAGCGCGTCTTTCACACCCAGGGCCGGCTCGTTTGGATGGTACTCCCGGATTTCCGAGCCGACAGCGTCCTCAATATAGTTGGCAAGTCTAAGGGAGCCATCCCTCTTGTCCTCAAGCTGGAGGGAGGCAAGTATGTAACCAAGTTGTGTCCTGGCCTGCTTCTGCCTTTTAAGGGAAATCTCGTTTTCCCTGGCCGCCACCCTGTTTGCCTCAGCGTCGTTCGTCCAGTTGAGAAAATAGGTGGTTATGCCGCGCGTCTGCTCGTCGGAGCTCCAGTTTATGTGTATGGAAACGAATATGTCCGCGTGGACCCTGTTTGCAAAAAGCGTCCTGTTGTCCAGGGTGATGAACTTGTCCTTGTCGCGCGTGAGGAAGACCTCGTAATGCGGGTCCCTTCCAAGTATGCCGGCCAGCTTTCTTGCGATCTCAAGGGTATATTGCTTTTCGTGGCAGCCGTCCTCGCCGCTTGTGCCGGGGTCTTTCCCCCCGTGGCCAGCATCGATCACCACGCGCCATCTGTTGAATGGAAACGTTCCGGCCTTCTTCTCTTTAGCCGGCTTTCCCCAGGCGGTCTTTTCCTTAAAAGCGCCGTCATCAACATCCTTGCCCAGGGCCAAAGAAGCAACTTTTTCTCCCTCCGGCGCCAGCCCCTCTTTTGCCGGGACGCTTTGCGGCCCCGCCGTCCCGTTCAAGACATCTTCCCTTATTGAGTTGATCCGGCCGGCAATCTTCATGGCAGACTGCCGGCCGGTTTCTTTCTGTTCTTTCTGTTTCGGGACAAGGGTCTTGCCCTCAGGCTGCCCGAAGCCCTCGGAGAAATCAAGCACAAGACCTGAGCTCTTTTTGCTCGAACGCCTGGTTATGCTGACATTTGGTGTGTTTTTAAATTCAAATACCACCCTTACCGTTCCGGGATCAAATTGGGCCACCCTTACAGCCTTTATTATGCCCGAGACTTTGAGCCCCTTAAAAAAATGAGGGCCTTTTTCAAGGCTCGAACCCAGAAGGTCCACATAAACCCTTTTCGGGTTGGAAAGGGCATGCTCCCTGAAATCCACCTTGCCGCTTGTGACAAGGACGCATCTGGCCTGACCGGCCCAGGACGATATCCTTATGCCCTTAAGCTCGCAGCCCGCCGCCGGCCTTGACCCGGGAAAAAGAAAAAGAAGGACAGGGAAAAATAAAGAAAATAAAAGCGCCCCTCTCTTCATACCGCCTTCACTTGAGATATCTTCAACTCCGGCAGTTCCTTCTTGATGGTGGACTCCACCCAGTTCTTCATTGTAAGCATGGACATCGGGCACCCTTCACATGCCCCTTTAAGCCTCACATATACAACCCCATCCCTGATGTCGACAAGCTCTATGTCCCCGCCTTCGGATTTCAGTCCCTGGCGAATTTTCTCAAGCGTAGCTTCAACTTTACCCCTTAACACGCTGTTTTCCATATATATTTGTCAGATATTAAAAAATAATAACTAATTTTGCAAGGGAAAAATGGATTCAAACGGATGGAGGGCAGCCTCCGCCAGGATACGCCTGCTTGCCGCTGCTTCATGCCGCGCGCCCGCGGACACACGCGGAATCTGAAGAGCCTTATTTTTTAACAGCAGGAGTTTTTTCTGTTGCTACCCCTTCACAACGCCTATGGGCAGAAGCCTGGCCACCTTGGCGGAAAGCCCGGCCCCATGCACCACCTCCACCACGCTTGAGATGTCCTTGTAGGCCTCAGACATCTCTTCGGCCAGTGTCTGCTTCCCGGCGGACATTACGATTATACCCCTGTCCTCAAGCTCCCTGTATATGGACCTGCCTTTGGCGCGCCTCAGGGCCTCGTGCCTTGAAAGCACCCTGCCTGCGCCGTGGCACGTGGAGCCCCATGTTTCTTCCATCGCCCTTTGCGAGCCAAGCAGGACGAAGGAGGCCCGTCCCATGTCGCCCGGCACAAGCACGGGCTGCCCGGTCTCCCTGTACAGGGCTGGCAGCTCCGGATGGCCGGGCGGGAAGGCCCTTGTAGCGCCTTTCCTGTGAACCGCCAGCATCATCTTCTTTCCGTCCACCATGTGTTCTTCCATTTTTGCCATATTGTGGGCCACATCGTATACCATCATCATGCCCAGGTCCTTTGGCCCCATTCCCATGACGCTCATAAAGGCATCCCTGGTCCAGTGCATTATGACGTGCCGGTTGGCCCACGCATAGTTTGCGGCCGCCCGCATCGCCCCCAGATAGTCCCTGGCCTCTTTGGAATTTACCGGAGCGCAGGCAAGCTCCCTGTCGGGCAGGGCTATGCCGTATTTCCTTACGGCCCTCTCCATCACTTCCAGGAAATCCGTGCAGACCTGGTGCCCGAACCCCCTGGAGCCGGTATGTATCATGACAGTGACCTGTCCCCTGAAAAGCCCCAGCTTGCCGGCGGCCTGTTCGTCGTATATCTCGTCCACTTTCTGGACCTCCAGAAAATGGTTGCCGCTTCCAAGGGACCCTATTTGCGAGTGTCCCCTTTCGCGTGCCCGAACGCTTACCTGGGAAGGGTCGGCCCCTTCCATTGACCCTCCGGACTCGGTACGCTCCAGGTCCGCAGCGCTGCCCATCCCCTTGCTCACGGCCCAGCGCGCGCCCAACGACATCACCTTTTCAAGCTCCCCGGGCTCAAGGCGGAGCTTGCCTTTGGAGCCCACCCCAGAGGGTATATCCTCATACAAGACCCCAAGGAGCTCCCTGAGCCTTGGCGCGACCTCATCAGCCCTTAGATTGCTCCTTAAAAGCCTTACACCGCAGTTTATGTCATACCCCACGCCGCCTGGGGAGATGATCCCGTCTTCCTGGCCGAAGGCGGCCACCCCGCCTATCGCAAACCCGTATCCCATGTGGATGTCCGGCATGGCAAGCGAGGCCTTTATTATCCCGGGCAGCGTCGCCACGTTTGCCACCTGTCTTATGGCCCGCTCCTCAAGCCCTTCACCCAGTGCGGCATCCAGATATATGACGCCCGGCACCTTCATCCCCTGGACATAGGTGTCCGGCACCTCGATCCTGAACTCGTCTATCCTCTTTAGCGTCTGGACAGCCATTTTATCCCGGCCCGCCTCCGGTTCCTTCCGTTTTTCATATGTCGCCCGCCTCTGCATTCTCTTCGTTTTTCATATATCGAATATCACATCAAGGCTCCACAGGCCGTCCTTCTTTTCGACCAAAAGCCCGTGATAGGTTGCCGCCTTTATCAAAAGCCCTCTTGAATGCCTTGCCGGATCGAACTGCTCCCCGTGGACATCAGCCTTCAGTCTGCCCCTTCCGGTATTTTCCATCTCCAGCTGCTTTATATCCACTCTTTTGCCAACAAAACCGTATGCGTCAAAATGAAACACAAGCTCGTTCAAAAATCTTACCAGCAGCCCTTCGGGACTTTCGCCCGCAGCCGACACCTCGATGGTGCGGTCCTCCCGCACGCAGCCAAGGTCCGTTATAAGGCTGTACATGCCCGTTGCCGCGGCCTCGAAGGCCTCCCGGATGCTTCCTCCCATTGCCCTGATGCCTGCATCACCCGATATGTCCAGAGTTTCATAACTCATATGCCCAAGCTATCATGCATGCCAAACCGAGTCAAGAAAAGTAAAATGTTTCTATAAAAAGGTCTTGCTTTTTTATAGTTTTTATAAATAATAAATATAGACTCACATTAAAATTCCATCTCATAACAATAACTCATATACAAAAAAGACGCGCGGGGGGCTAACGGCAGCGAAGCAGACGGCAGCGCAAAAATATACCTGGAGGGGGAAATTTTTGACACCTGATGACAGCAGCTCTGCCAAGCCGGGACGCAAAAGGTCTGAAGACAGAAAGATGGTCACCGAGCAGGTCAGCCTGATATATCAGCCTGACATCGGGGCTGGCGTTCGGGGCCAGAAGCAGAAAAAAGAAAAAGAAGGCCGGGCTGTCCAATGCGTCACAGTGAACGCAAGCGGTTCCGGCATCAGCGTTTACGCTGAAAAACCCCTTCAGTCGGGCTCCCGTTTCATAATCTATTCCGGAAAGATATGGGACACCCCCAGGCACGGAACGGTAGTGTGGTGCAAAAAGATCGCCTCCGGCCTCTACAGGGCAGGCATACTGCTGGAACAGACAGAGGCAGAGGCGCTGTTGTGCGCCGAGAAGCCCGCGGATTTTGAAGGGCCCTGCAAAAAGGGGAAAGAGTAGGAGCGGGGGCTCACAGTCTTCCCGACCGGATGATCGATATCACCAGCCAGAGGCCGAAGATCCCCGCGAAGAAAAAGCTCAGGAAACCGAGCACCGAGATGCCGAACACGGTCGGGGGCACCCGCATGGCGTGCATTATGGAGCCGCTTATTATCATGGCGCTTACGACCATGGCGAAGGCAACGCGGTTGGTTGACCTGTCCATGTCCTTTATCAGGTTTTCAAGTCCCAGGTGGTGCAGCTTCATGTGAAGGTCGTTTTTAAGGACCTTTCTTATGATCTGATGGGCGTACCTTGGAAGATAAAAAGCAAGCTCTCCCGCCTCCTGCGCTTCGGCGCTCAGCTTCCCGATCACATTGCGCGGGCTGAATTTCTGCCTGAGGAGCCTCGATGCATAGGGCTCTGATGCCGCAAAGAAATCGAACGAGGGGTCAAGCTCCAGCCCTATGTGCTCAAGTATGAGCAGAGATTTGTTTATGAGCAACAGCTCGCCGGGTATGCGCAGATTGTGGCGCATGGCCAGCATCAGGAACGCCTCAAGATACTCTGGCAGGTTTATTTCCTCGAGCGTAAGCCCGAACATGGGCTCAAGCAGGTCTACGAGCCTGGATTTGAACTCCCGTCTGAAGACTTCCGGATCCACGTCCTCCCGCACATACCCCAGGGCGAAGTAATTGTCTATCAGCCGGTCATAATCCTTGTTGATAAGGGCTATCAGGGTGCCGGCCAGCGCGTCCTTGGTCTCGTTTGTGACCACGCCAACGATGCCGAAATCGAGGAAAGCGAGCTGGCCTGACGGCATGACAAAGATGTTCCCAGGATGGGGGTCCGCATGGAAGAAGCCGTCCGTAAAGACCATTTTGAAATATGCGTCCACCCCGAGTTTCGCAAGCCTCTTGCGGTCGAACCCAGCCTCCTCTATGCTCTTTATGTCGTCTATCCGGAACCCCTCTATGCGCTCCATCACCAGCACCTTCTCCGTTAGGTATTCGCCGTAGACCTTGGGGAAGCGGATATCGGGGCTGCCTTCGAAGTTACGCCTGAAGCGGTTGCAGTTTTTTGCCTCCTGTATAAAGTTCATCTCTTTCCTCACGGTGCGCGCAAACTCATCCACCACGCCCATGGGGTTGAAAAACCGGGCGCCGGCCACGTGCCGCTCCATCAGGCGCGCGACGGCCGTGAGGATGGATATGTCCTCCTCTATGGTACGCCTGATGTCCGGGCGCTGCACCTTTATGACCACCGGGGAGCCGTCCAGAAGCACGGCGTTATGGACCTGCGCGATTGAGGCCGCAGCTATAGGCGTTTCGTCAAAATCGAGGAAGACCTTCTCCATCGGCAGATGGAGCTCTTCCTCGATCACCCTCCTGGCCTCCGCGCCCGGAAACGGCGCGACCTCGTCCTGGAGTTTCTTGAACTCGTCCGCATACTCCGGGCCCACGATATCCGGCCTGGCCGACAGAATCTGAGCAAGTTTTATGAAGGTGGGGCCAAGCTCCTCGAAAGCGCGCCTCAGGTTCCGGGGCATGCCCGGGGCCCTGAGGGACGGCCATTGCCCGAAGGAGCGCAGGCGGGTAAAGAAAGGCACGTAGCGGCCAAGACGGCCCTCGTCCACTACGCGGCCAAAGCCGTATTTCAAGAAGACGTTTATTATCTGCCGGAGTCTTCTGGCTGTCTTGTAACGCTTCTGGAAAAAACGGTTCAAGGAAGGGGTCCCGGGCCGGACATCAATTTTTTCTTTTTTCTCTTTGGCCTTTTATTCGTCAGGTATAATGTTCTCTTCAGGCCCCGTGCGCGCCTCCAGCCTTTTGACCCGCAGGGAAAGGGCCTGGACCTTTCTGTTCAAGGCGTCCACATCGTCCTTAGTCGGGAGGTTCATCTTCTGAAGGGCTTTCTCAACGACCTCGCCCACGGATTTATTGAACTCCGAAGTGCTTTTTTCGGCTATGTCAGTCCATTCCCTTATGAGCTTGGCGCCCTGGGACTGGCTCAACTCCCCTTTCTTTACGAAATCGTCGATAAACTCGCTAAACTTTTCCTGAAAGCCGACACCTGCCAGAAGCGTTTTCCTGATGATGTCCGTTATCATTAGAAGCCCCCGCCTGATAGGTTTTGGATTTTCCGTTTCCCGTTACATCCGTTTCAGTTGCTCAGTCCTTTATCCTCTTTTCGACCATATCGTATACCTTTTGAAGGGCGCTGTCCAGCTTTTCAAGCTCCTTCGTCCCCCCTTGAGCAAGCTCGGGTTTCCCTCCGCCTCTTCCCCCGGCCAGCGCGGCAACCTCGCCCAGTATGTCGCCCGCCCTCACCTTCCCGACAAGGTCCTTGGTGACGGTAGCAAGAAGCGCGCCCTCCCCTGTGGCAAGGACGATCACACCGGAGCCTATGCGGTCCCTGAGGCTGTCAGCCAGTTCCCTCAGCTCCTTCTGGTTGAAACCTGATATCTTCTGGGACAGGACCTTTATTCCGTTTACGGGTTTTGCCATGTACATGAGTTCCCCGGCTATGCCCCTGGCCGAAACGGTCCTGGTCTTCTGAAGCTCTTTTTCCATGGACCTGGCCTTTTCGATCACCTCGCCTACTTTCTCAAGGGGTTTGTCCGTCTTGAGCAGCGCGGCTATCTCCTTGAGCTCGTTCCTTCTGGCCCTCATGAAACCCAGGGCCGCCTGCCCCGTAAGGGCCTCTATCCTCCTTATTCCGGAGGCGACGGAGCCTTCCGCCACGATCATAAAGGGCCCTATCTCCCCGGTCGCCCTCACATGGGTGCCTCCGCACAGCTCCTTGCTTACCGAGGGGACACTTACGACCCTGACGTTCTCGCCGTATTTTTCACCAAAAAGGGCGGTCGCCCCATGGGAGATCGCCTCCTCCACCGCCATCTGCTCGGTCTCCACGGGCAGATTTGCCAGGATGTCGCCGTTGACTATGTCCTCCACCTCTTCCAGCTCCCTCACGGTCAGACCGGAGAAATGCGTGAAGTCAAACCTGAGCCTCTCCGGCTCCACCAGGGAGCCGGCCTGCTTCACATGCTCTCCAAGGACCGCCCGCAGGGCGGAATGAAGCAGATGTGTAGCGGTGTGGTTCCCCATCGTGGCCTTCCTGAGAGACTCGTCCACATGGGCGTCAACGCTGTCCCAGACCCTGAGCGTTCCCTTATCCACTTTCACATGGTGCGCAATAAAATCATCAAGCGGCTTTTTGGTATCGGAGACCGCAAGCGAGCCCTTCGCCGAGCTTATCCATCCCTTGTCGCCCACCTGCCCGCCGCTTTCACCGTAGAAAGGCGTCCTGTCCAGGACGACTAGCGCCTCCTCGCCCTCCGCGAGCTCCTTGGCAACATGACCGTCCTTGATTATCGCCTTCACCACCGCCCCGCTCCTCATGGTCTCATAGCCAAGGAAGTCCGTGGGGCCAAGCTCCGCCGCAAGTTCCCTGTAAATGGATTCGGCCGCGCCGTCTTCCTGCACCCAGGACGCCCGGGCGCGCTCCTTCTGGGCCTGCATCTCGCGCGTAAAGCCCTCCTCGTCCACGGTGAAGTTCTCCTCGGCCGCCACATCCCTCACTATGTCCAGCGGAAACCCGAAGGTGTCATAAAGCCTGAAGACCTCGCTTCCCGGTATCGCCTTTTTGTTTTCCTTTTTCAGGGCGGAGAGGACATCGTCCAGGAGCCTCATGCCCTGCTCCAGCGTGTTCGAGAACCGCTCCTCCTCGAACCGGAGCACCTTTTTTGTGCGTTCGGCCTCCGCCGCGAGCTCCGGGTAAACGGAGGACATCGTGGCCGGGACGGAATCCACCATGCTCCACAGGGCCGGGCCTTCAAGACCCAGTTTCCTCGCGTAGCGCGAGGCCCTCCTTATGATGCGCCTGAGGACATATCCCCTGCCTTCGTTTGAGGGAGTCACTCCGTCCGCGATCAGGAAGGAGACCGCCCTCAGATGATCGGCTATCACACGCATGGGGATGTTCAGCTTCTCATCAGGGCCGTATTTCCTTCCGCAGCGGGCCTCGATCGCGGCTATTATGCCGGAGAAAAGGTCCGTATCGAAATTGTTGAGCTTGCCCTGAAGCACCGCGGAGATCCTCTCAAGCCCCATGCCTGTGTCTATGCTTGGCCTTGGCAGCGGCGTGAGGGCGCCGGAATCATCCCTGTTGTACTGCATGAACACCAGGTTCCATATCTCAAGGTACCTGTCGCAGTCGCAACCCGGCCTGCATTCCGGCCTGCCGCACCCTATTGAAGGACCCTGGTCTATGATTATCTCGGAGCAAGGGCCGCAGGGCCCGGTGTCCGCCATCTGCCAGAAATTGTCCTTGGCGCCAAGCCTTACTATGCGCTCCTTGTGAACGCCGGCCACCTCCTGCCAGAGCCCGGCGGCCTCGTCGTCCTCCTCATAGACCGTAACCCACAGCTTTTCCGCCGGCAGGCCGAAAACGCCGGTTAGCAGCTTCCAGGCAAACCCTATGGCGTCACGCTTGAAATAGTCGCCAAAGGAGAAGTTGCCCAGCATCTCGAAAAACGTGTGGTGACGCGCCGTATGCCCCACGTTGTCGATATCGTTGTGCTTTCCCCCGGCGCGCATGCACTTCTGACAGGAAGCGGCCCTGCTGTACGGACGGGTCTCCTCGCCGAGGAAGACGCGCTTGAACTGGACCATGCCCGCGTTGGTGAAAAGAAGAGACGGGTCGCCAGCCGGCACGACAGGGGAGCTCCGTA
The DNA here is from genome assembly GCA_021813765.1 of Nitrospirota bacterium. Taxonomy (GTDB): domain Bacteria; phylum Nitrospirota; class Thermodesulfovibrionia; order Thermodesulfovibrionales; family JdFR-88; genus JAKAEG01. The sequence goes on along the minus strand of JAKAJM010000017.1, from coordinate 6,724 downwards.
CCGTCTCATGGCCGTTGCTCCTGAAAAAATCCAGGAACGCCTTCCTTATCTCGGAGCTTTTCATTTGCTTTCAATGTTAGGGGAAACGAATTTTCTGGACGATATCCCTGAAGATGACATCTCGTTCACCCGCCCGTCCGTAAAGAAAAGCCTCGTCTTGGAAAGAGAGAGCGTGTCCTTGTAGACCCACTCCTGCCTGCTTTTGCCGTCTTTTGTGGGCGGCAGGATATTCACTTCATTGGGGGCGCCCCAGGCAAACCTTACCTCGTCGGGCGTCATGCCCATGGACACTTTCCCTTCTCTTATGAGCTTCTGGGTCGCCTCGGGATAGCCGCTTATCTCCGATGGCGAATACCTTACTTCCTGCTGGCAGCCCAAAAGAGCTCCCATAAGGGAAAAAGCAACGACAAAAGAAAAAACCGCTGCAAAAATGCGCTTTGCTTTCATGTATCTTCCTCCTCTAATTTAAAAAAAACCTGCCTTATCGTCTGGGGAGAAAACCCCCGCCTGGCCAGGACCCCGTACAATCTTCTTTTGAAGACCGGGTCTTTTCCCACGGGGATTTTTTCTTCATCCCGCTGCCCGGGAGCCGGGCCTTCCATGGCCTTCACTTTTTTAAGGGCAAGCCTCATGGCCCCTTCAAATTCATCATAGCCCGCCAGTGCTTCCTGGGCAAGGCCGGCGGATATGCCCCTTTTAAGCAGATAACCCATGGCCCCGCGTCTGCCAAGTTTCCTGGTGTCCCTGGCAAGCCTCGTGAGCGCCCCTGCCAGGGCCGAATCATTTATATAACCAAGTCTTTCCAGCTTTTGCAAGGCTTCATCGGCCTGCTGCACGGTAAAACCCTTCAGGCCCAGCTTTTCCCTCAGCTCCGTGGTGCTTCTGCCCCTGTAGCTTAACAGTCTGAGGGCGTAACGGAAGGCGTCGCTCACTCCACGCCCCTTTACCCCTCCAGGAAGGAGAGTCTTACTTTTCTTGAAGACATCTTTTGGTTTGAAAGAAGCGCCGGGCCGCCTGTCTCATCGGGAGAACCGCTCAATGGTCATGTCCCCACCGCTCCCGCTTTTCTGGTCGAACATCTCTTTGGTATTGTTCACGCCCTTGACCTTGAGATCCAGGTCGTCCGGGTTGCTTGCCTGCTTGAGCGCCTCCTCATAGGTGATAAGCCCGGCCTGAAAGAGCTCCAGTATGGACTGGTCGAATGTCTGCATTCCGTAGTGGACCCTGCCCTGCTCTATGAAGTCGTGTATCAGGGAGGTCTTTGCCGGATCGGTGATGCAGTCCCTTATGGTGGAAGTGGCAATGAGCACTTCCACCGCGGGCACCCTGCCCTTGCCGTCAGCCCTGGGGAGAAGCCTTAAGGATATTATTCCTTTCAGTATGGCCGCAAGCTGTATCCGGACCTGATGCTGATGGTAAGGAGGGAAAAAGGAGATTACCCTGTTTATGGTCTCGGAGGCGTCCAGGGTATGCAGGGTGCTAAGCACGAGATGGCCGGTCTCGGCGGCCATCAGGGCGGTCTGTATGGTGTCAAAGTCCCTCATCTCTCCGACGAGGATGACGTCCGGGTCCTGCCTGAGGGCGGACCTCAGCGCCTTGGAGAAGCTTTTGGTGTCGGCCCCAACCTCCCGCTGGTTAAGCAGGCTTTTTTTGTCCTTGTGCGTATACTCCACGGGGTCCTCGATGGTCGTAATGTTCACCCTTTTCGTGGAGTTGATATGGTCTATCATGGCGGCAAGCGTCGTGGACTTGCCGCTTCCGGTCGTCCCGGTCACAAGGACAAGGCCCCTTTCCTCGACGGCCAGTTTTTTCAGTATGGCCGGAAGCGTGAGCTCGTCTATTCCGGGTATCCTTGTGGGTATCACACGGAACACCATGCCCAGCGTGCCGCGCTGCAAAAAGGCGTTGCACCTGAACCTGCCCAGCCCCGAGATGCTGTAGGCGAAATCGAGGTCCGCCTCTTTTTTAAAGAGCTCCCTCTGGGTGGCGGTCATGAAAGAAAAGGCAAGCCTCACCGCCTCCTCCCTGGAGATGGCCGGGCTGCCTTCCCTGAACTCGAGGGCTCCGTTCTTCCTGAATATGGGAGGGCTGCCGACCTTTATATGCAGGTCGGAGGCGCCCAAGGCGACGGCCTCTCTCAGGAGGTCGTTTATCTCCAACCGTCCCTCCGGCAGGTCATTTGTCCCCGTTTGTTCCATTGCCACGCCTGAGGTTTGCGGCCTCGAATATCTTCGCCTCTATCTCTGAGGAGGCATCGGGATTGCCTTTCAGATATTCTTTCGCGTTGTCCCTGCCCTGCCCTATCCTGGCCCCGCCGTAGCTGTACCAGGAGCCTGACTTCTCTATGATGCCCTTTTCTACCCCGATGTCTATGAGCTCCCCGTTCCTGGAGATGCCTTCATTGAAGTATATGTCGAACTCCGCCTGTCTGAAGGGCGGGGCCACCTTGTTCTTCACGACCTTCACACGGACCCTTCCGCCGGTCAGCTCCTGGTTTTCCTTTATGCTGTCTATCTTTCTTATGTCCAGGCGCATAGTGGCGTAGAACTTAAGGGCGTTGCCTCCCGTGGTCGTCTCCGGGTTGCCGAACATCACGCCTATTTTCATCCTTATCTGGTTTATGAATATGACGGTCGTCCGGGATTTGGCTATCGCCGCGGTCAGCTTTCTTAGCGCCTGGCTCATGAGCCTTGCCTGAAGGCCTGGCAGCGAATCCCCCATATCCCCCTCTATCTCCGCCTTGGGCACGAGGGCCGCAACCGAGTCAAGCACGATTATATCCACCGCCCCGCTCCTGACGAGCGTCTCGGCCACCTCAAGGGCCTGTTCGCCGGTGTCCGGCTGGGAGATGAGCAGCTCCCCCGTGTTCACGCCAAGCTTGCCCGCATAGCTCACGTCCAGGGCGTGCTCGGCGTCTATGAAAGCTGCCACCCCGCCTTCCTTCTGCGCCTGTGCAATTGCGGACAGCGCCAGCGTGGTCTTTCCCGAGGACTCCGGCCCGTATATCTCTATCACCCGCCCCCTTGGGAAACCGCCTATACCGGTGGCGATGTCAAGCGTGAGAGAGCCAGTGGGGATGGCGGAGACCCCCTCGGCCGCGCCCTCGGCCCCAAGCTTCATTATCGCGCCCTTGCCGAAATTCTTCTCTATCTGCGCAATGGCCATTTCAAGGGCCTTTGTCTTTTCCTTGTTCATCCTTCCATCCCCTTTCCCAAAAAGGTTTTTACTTTATTTTTATCCTTAAGGCGTATCCTTATTTTTGTTTTTGCTTAAGAACCGCCAAAAAATTCTATCGTTGCCAGCCTGCTGTACCTTGCGCCCCCGGGCCCAAGCTCGCTGCGCATAAGGCTGATATTTTCGAGCTTTATCTTACCAAATAAGGTGTCCTCAAGGGTAGCAAGCTCCATGGCCAGTTTTCTGGCCTCTTCCCGGCCCCCGCTGCCGCCCGCCGGCCCGCCTTTACCCCTCCCGGGGGAAGGCCTGTCCTCCCTGAGCCTGCCAAGCGTAAGGTGCGGGACAAACGCCCCTTTTTCCTGCTGTCCGAAGCCCGCCTTCCCGAGCTTCTCCTCCACGCTTCTGGCAAGCCCGGCTAAAAGCATCTGAGGGTCCCTTATGCCAAGCCAGAAGACCCTGGGAGAGCCTGGCCCCGGGAACACGCCCGCCCCCGCCACCTCTACCTCATAGGGTTTTTGTTGTTTTTTCATGTCCCGCACCGCCTCTTTTAAAAGGCCGGCCAGCTCCGGGATGCGGACCTCCGGCACCTGGCCCAGGAACTTTAGCGTAAGGTGCAGGTTTTCAGGCTGCACCCATTTGACGTCCGCCTTGCTCTTTTTCAAAAAAGCGGTTTCTTCCGCTATGCGGGCCTTCAGCTCTTCCGGAAGCTCGACCGCTACAAAACACCTGACAGAGTCCGGCATTAAAAACAATCCTCCCAGGCATAAAAAGTCCCGTTTGCTTTCAGGCGAAAATCCTCCAGAGGTGCAGTACGATGTTTGCGGCTATGCCGGCCGCCACATCATCTGCCATGACCCCCACGCCGCCGGGCAGCTTCTCCATCCGCCTTATGGGCGGCGGCTTTAATATATCAAATGCCCTGAAGAGCGCAAAGGCGGCCAGAAGGTATCCGTCCGAAAGCGGAAGGAAAAGGACGCTCACCAGGTAGCCCGCGAACTCGTCAATGATGATGTGGCTTGAGTCCCTGCCAAGCACGAGCTCCGCCTGCCCGGCGGCATAGGTCCCTGCCAATATGGAAACCACGGCGAAAAGGAAAAGCGGAAGCGGCCCGGGCTTCAAGAGCCAGACCAGGACTGCCGCGACAAGGGTCCCGAAAGTCCCCGGGGCGGCCGGGATATAGCCGGCAAAGGAAAGCGTGGCTATCTGCCTGAGAAGAAAGCCCGGCTGCTTTTTATCCATTTCATGTCTGCCGGGAATGATATCCCGCAAGCTCACCCAGACTAGCCTATCCTGTAGTGGTATTTCACCGGGGTGTTGCCCTCGAGGGTCGCCTTTACGGAGCAGTATTTGTCCATTGAAAGCTCAACGGCCCTCTTTACCGCCTCTTCGCTCAGGTTATTGCCTTTTATGACGAACTCCACCTCTATGCCGGTATATCTTTTGGGATGCTCCTCCGCCCTTTTCCCCTTTACTATTATTTCAAAGCTGGTCACTTCCTGCTTTTTTTTCTTGAGTATCGAGATAACGTCCATACCGGTGCACCCGCCAAGCCCGGCCAGGAGAAGTTCCATGGGCCTGGCCGCCGTGTTTTGCCCGCCGAACTCCGGGCTTGAATCCATCATGATCTCATGGCCGCTGCCCGTGACCGCCGAAAATTTCATCCCGCCCTGGAATTTTATTACCGTGTCTGGCATATCCCGAAATCTCCTTTTCTGACTTGGGTTTTTCTTCTCCCCAGGCTATCTCTCAGGCTAACCCATGGGCCGGATTCATGTCAATAGATGCCGGTTTATGTTAAAATCTGGCCTGTTACGGGGAGGAATATGCCTGCTCAAAAGAACAAAAGTCTTTTTTAAAGCCTCAAAATTTTGCTGATGAGAAAAAAAGAAAAGGCCAAGATACTTTTACGCGGCAACGAGGCGCTGGCCGAGGCGGCCATTAGCGCAGGCTGCACATTTTACGCGGCCTACCCGATAACCCCGCAGAACGAGATACCGGAGCACATGTCCTGGAGGATGGCCGAGACCGGGGGCGTTTTTGTCCAGGCCGAAAGCGAGCTTGCCGCGATAAACATGGTCTATGGCGCTGCGGCAACCGGTGCCAGGGCAATGACTACCTCCAGCAGCCCGGGGATAAGCCTGATGCAGGAGGCGCTCTCCTATCTTGCGGGGGCGGAGCTGCCGGCGGTCATCGCCAACGTGCAAAGGGGAGGCCCGGGGCTTGGGAACATATCCGGCAGCCAGGCGGACTACTTCCAGGCGGTAAAGGGCGGCGGCCACGGAGACTACAGGCTCATTGTCTATGCGCCCTACAGCGTCCAGGAGATAAGGGACCTCACCATGCTTGCCTTCGACAAATCGGACGAATACAGGAACCCTGCCATGGTCCTTGCCGACGGCATCCTGGGGCAGATGATGGAGCCGGTCCATATGACCCCTTACAAAAAACCGAAACTGCCCCAAAAAAGCTGGGCGCTCACAGGCTGCCTGGGCAGGAAGTCCAATGTCATAAAATCCCTTTACATGGGCGAAGGCGAGCTAGAGAGAAGGAACCTGCGCCTGCAGGACAAATACCGCCGCATGAGGGAAAAAGAGACCCTTTCCCATTCCTACAGGACAGAGGACGCAAAGGCTGTTGTCGTCGCCTTTGGCATAGCTGCGCGCATTGCCTGCTCCGCGGTTGACGCCTTGAGGGCAAAAGGCCGGAAGGTTGGGCTTTTCAGGCCCATTTCGCTTTTCCCTTTCCCTGAAAGAGAGCTTGAGACGCTTGCCGGAAAGGTAAAAAAATTCCTTGTCTTTGAGCTTAACGCCGGGCAGATGGTGGAAGACGTGAGACTTGCCGTAGGCGGCCGCGCAAAGGTGTTCTCATACGGCCGCCCGGGCGGCGCCATAGTAAGCCCGGAGGAAGTTGCAGGCAAGCTGGAAGAGATTCTGTAGAAAAAAGGCTCTTCCGGCTTTTGTGCGGGCAAAGAACTCCAGTTTTTTATAAGTCATACCGGTGTCAAGCCACCCGATTTTCTGTAATACGAATAACACTATATTCCACACATTTTGTGCCACGCCGCAAAAAGGAAAAACGGAGCCAGGTGGTTTTTTGGCGGATGTCAGCAAACAACTTGAAGTTGAAAAGACGCGGCCGGGCCCTTTAGACGCTGCCTGCAAGCTTCCCCTTCAAGTTTATAGTGTGCATATAGTCTGCTTTGCAGCCAAAATTCTACTTACGTCGCTTTTTCCCTATTTTTTATGAATTTTTTGGGCTAAAATTTTTTGTAGTATCCTTCCTGGCTGGTTTAATCGCTGGAATTTTTTAAGCTGCGTCTGAATTTCAAAGAAGTGGAAAAATAAATTCAGAATGTCCTCGAAAAAATTCAAGGAGGGACCATGAGCGAAAGGCTTCGGAGCGGACTTTTTTTATTTTCCTTTTTTCTGTTTTATTTTGCCTGTATTCAAGCCGCTGTCAGTGATCAGGTCATTCTTGTTAATGGAAATTCCCTTAATGGGACAATAGAGAAAGCCTTTGGTGGTAAACTTACTCTTAAAACCGATTATTC
>JAKAJM010000085.1 GCA_021813765.1 Nitrospirota bacterium | reverse complement strand
TCTACAATACTGGAGGTCGTGGATATGGAAAACGGCCGCTCAACCAGGGTAACGGTCAACGACAGGGGGCCGTTCAAGGACGGCAGGTGCATTGACCTTTCATACCGCGCGGCAATGGACATCGGCCTGGTTGGCCAAGGCACTGCGATGGTACGGATGAAAGTACTCGGAAGGGACCCTTCCTATTTGAAATCAGTTCGTTACGGCCCAATGCCCGCATATGGCCCCTACACGGTTCAGGTCGGCTCCTTCGGTGATCTTTCAAATGCCTTAAGACTTAAAGAAACACTGGAAAGAACATATAAAAATGTCCATATTTACAGGATATTCCTGCACAGCCGAAAAGTCCTCTACAGAGTATGTGTAGGCCGGTTCATGGACAGAAGGGGTGCGGACCCGGTCGCAACAAAGCTGGCCGTTGAGGGCTATGGCGCTCTTATCACCGGATACAAAGAGTAAAGTTCAGACCCGCCGAAAAACAAAAAAGCAAAAAATCCTAGCACCCCGTTTAAATAAAACAATTTTTCCAATTAAAAACCAAAAAACTTGACTTGCCGTCTCTCCCTGATAGCATTTCTATAAGACTAACCCGGGAAAGGAGGTGAAAGAGGATGAAAAAAATGCTCGATAAAAAGACGCTGGAGAAGGAGGCGATCTTCTGGGGCGGACTTAAGAAGCAGCTCAAGGAAAATCCTGTGAAGATATGCCGCAAATGAAGCAGTTGAAAGAGCTAACGCTCGAGGCTGCCGGTCCGGCAGCCAAATACGATTTTTTCATCCAGTGGCACCTGACGGAGAGGTGCAATCTCAGATGCAGGCACTGCTACCAGACGGGGCAGGCCTCCGGAGCTGACCTTTCCTTGCCTGAGATCAAAGAGGTGGTCTCGGAGATATCAGAGGCCATGGAGGACTGGGCGGAAAACTACCAGATGGATTTTTCGCCCAGTTTCAATCTTACGGGTGGCGAGCCCCTCTTAAGGGAAGACCTGCTTGATGTTATAAATGAAACCCGGGCGCGCGGATTCGATATCTTTCTCCTCACAAACGGCACGCTTATAAGTGGCCAGATGGCAAAATCGCTCGCAGAGGCCGGGGTCAAAGGCGTGCAGGTGAGCCTGGAGGGTCCTGAGGAAATACATGATTCCATCAGGGGCGCCGGCAGTTTCGCAAAGACCATGCGCGGGGTAAAAACCCTTCTCGATGCCGGGCTGACGGTCACCCTGAACGCTACTCTCTCCAACATCAATGCCCCAAGCATTACTGAAATGGTCACCATCGCGGCTGAGGCGGGGGTCCAAAGGCTTGGCTTTTCAAGGCTTGTGCCCTCGGGCCGGGGTGCGGGCCTCATGCCGGAGATGCTTTCCTCAAAGCAGGTAAAAGAGCTGTATGATAACCTGTTTTCCCTCAGGGTCGAGGGCCTGGACATCGTTACCGGGGACCCTATTGCCTCGCAAATGCATATAGGCGCCTCGGACGCGGGCTGCACCGCCGCCGGGGGGTGCGCGGCCGGGATATCCGGCTTCACCATCCTCGCCGACGGCACCATGACCCCGTGCAGGAGGCTTCCGCTTCCGCTTGGCAACGTCCGGTCAGACCACATCCGGCAGATATGGGCTTGCTCCCCGATACTTGAGGCGCTGAGGGACAGAAAGCGCTACTCCGGAAGATGCGGCTCCTGTGTGAGATGGGCCGTTTGCCGGGGGTGCCGCGCGATAGCGCACTACAGCGCCGGGGGAGCCGAAGGCTATCTGGCTGAAGACCCGCAGTGTTTTATCCAGCAGGAATGATCTGCATCATAACGCCCATTTCCGTGTCTGCCGTATCATCATCTTATGAAACCCTCCGTCTCAGAAACCGGAACAGTTGTCAGGACAAAAGACGGGCTTGCCCTGGTCACCATAGGCGATGTGAAGACCTGCAAAGGCTGCGGGATGGCGGCCATGGGCCTTTGCAGGCCGGGCGGTTCTGGCGAGCCCTTCTGGGCAGATAACCGGGCCGGTGCAAAAGAAGGTGACAGAGTCAGGTTCGCAATTGAAGGCAAGGCACGTAAAAAAGGCTTTTTCTTCATGTTCGGTCTTCCACTGTTAGGCTTCCTTGCGGGCTCCATTGCCGGCCACTGGCTTTCGGCGGTGGCTGATCTTGCCCATCTGGATATCATATGCGGTGCGGCTGCCCTGCTTGCTTCAGTCCTCTGGGGAATAAGCCAGATCAAAAAGCTCGAAAAAAAGGAACGCCTGTATATAACGGAGATCGTATCGGAAACCCAGGTCTTTCATGTGCCTGAAACAGGGGCCGAAGCTGCCGACTACCTGAGCGCTTTCGGGAAATGAGATATTTATCCTGCAAAAAATGTCCTGCCGCTGTCCGTTTCCAAGAGTACAAGACAGGTCATTGTTTGATAAACTGTGCCCCCCTTCACCTTCTTTTGTTTTATAATCTATAAATGTTTCAAGCCATGGCCGACAAGATTGCCTCCGGCGGGCGCATCACGCCCGCAGAGGCCCTGAAATTGTTCAACTCCGGAGATATTCATACTCTGGGTGAACTGGCAGATGCGGCCGCAAAAAGAAAAAACAGAAACAGGGTCTACTACATAAGAAACGTCCACGTGAACCCCACCAACATCTGCGTCAACAGGTGCAGGTTCTGCGCCTTCAGCCGCTCCCGCGGGGAGGAAGGCGCCTACGAGCTTACAAACAGGGAAATCATAAAAAAACTTAAACAGATAAGACTGAAAAATCACTTTGATGAGGTGCATATCGTTGGCGGGCTGCACCCGGACTGGACCTTCGAGCACTACCTGGAGATGATCGGGACGATAAAAGAGAATTTCCCAGGCGTGCGCATAAAGGGGTTCACCGCGGTAGAGGCGGACTACATGCGAAAAAAAAGCGGCCTTCCCCTGCGGGTGGTGTTTAAAAGACTGAAAGACAGCGGGCTTGACGTAATGCCCGGCGGAGGGGCGGAGATATTCCACCCGGATGTCAGGAACGCCCTTTGTCCTGAAAAACTAAGCGGCAGGGAATGGCTTAAGGTCATGAAGGAGGCCCATGGCGCAGGCATAAAGACCAACGCCACGATGCTTTATGGCCACATAGAAAATTACGAGCACCGCGTGGCTCATCTTCAAAGCCTGAGGAGGCTTCAGGACGAGACCGGCGGGTTCCAGGCGTTCATCCCCCTGCCCTATCAGCCGGACACTGAAGTCGGCGGCCGTGCGTCCTCCGGCACAGAGGACCTGAAGTGCATAGCGGTCAGCAGGATGTTTTTGGACAACTTTGACCATGTCAAGGCCTACTGGGTGATGCTGGGAGAGAAGCTTTCACAGGTGGCCCTCCTTTTTGGAGCCGATGACCTCGAAGGCACCGTCATAGAGGAAAAGATAGCCCATTCCGCTGGGGCGCGCACAAAATATGGCCTTTCGGAGGCGGAGTTGGCCAGCATGATAAGAAAGGCTGGCAAAGAGCCTGTCCGCCGGGACTCTTTCTACAGGAGGATTGGCTGAAAAATGGCATTTTCCCCCTTGTCCCCTTTGCGCATAAGCAAAAAAGAGGCTGTAAGGCTGCTTAAGAAAGGCAGCCTGCTTGAGCTTGGCCGTCTCGCTGAAAAGCAGAAAAGGGCCTTTCATGCAGGCGAAACCGTAACGTTTGTTGTAGACAGGAACATTAATTACACCAATGTCTGCATCAACGAATGCCGGTTCTGCGCCTTTTACAGACGTGAGGGCGCTGACGGCTCCTATGTCCTGGGCAGGGATGAGCTGTTCGAAAAGATAAAAGAGACGCTTGCCCTGGGGGGCACGCAAATACTCCTTCAAGGCGGGCTCAATCCATCGCTCGGAATAAAATTCCACATGAATATGCTCAGGGACATAAAGGAAAACTTTCCCTCGATCAACATCCACGGCTATTCTCCGCCGGAGATATGCTATTTCGCAAAATGCTCATCCCTTACAATAAGGGAAGCCCTTGGCCTCCTCAAGTCCGCCGGGCTCGATTCCATTCCGGGAGGTGGCGCTGAGGTGCTGTCCGACAGGGTGAGGGAAGCCATAAGCCCCAAAAAGATTCGTTCGTCCGAGTGGCTGTCGGTCATGAGGGAGGCGCACAGACTCGGAATGAGGACGACCGCCACTATGATGTTTGGCTCAGTGGAGACCCCGGAGGACATAGCCGCGCACCTGGACGCCATAAGGGACCTCCAGGAGGAAACCGGAGGGTTCACCGCCTTCATCCCCTGGAGCTTTCAGCCCGGCAATACAGCGCTCAAAAAAACGGAGCCGGCCACGGCCGTCGATTATCTAAGGGTACTTGCCGTCTCCCGTCTCTACCTGGACAATGTCCCAAATATTCAGGCCTCGTGGGTCACTCAGGGGCTCAAGATGGCGCAGGTAGCTCTCAGGTTCGGGGCAAACGATTTTGGCTCCACGATGATAGAGGAAAACGTGGTGGCCTCGGCCGGCGTAAGTTACCGGGTGTCCATGGACGACATCATAGAGGCGATAAAGGCGGCCGGCTTCAGGCCCGCCCAGCGGGACACACGATATAATATACTAAGATATTTTTGATGTGATTTTATTTAATTTGAGATTTAAGGAGGACATTTTCCCAGGATGGATTCGGAACTCTACGATGTGCTCATAATCGGTGGCGGGCCTGCGGGCCTTACCGCGGCGCAGTATGCGGCCAGGGCCGGGCTTACCGCTCTTGTAATAGACAAATCCCCTACCGCTGGCGCGCTTGGCTTTGCAAGCAGGATAGAAAACTACCCCGGGGTCGAGACCTCGATGACAGGCAAGGAGCTTCTGGACATTTTCAGGCGGCAGGCGGTCAACTTCGGGGCAAAGTATGTGGAGGCCCAGGTGGTCGGGGTCAATATCACGGGCAACGTGAAGGAAGTCTTCACCATGGAGGGCGCGTACAGCGGGAAGACCATAATCATAGCGACAGGTTCAATGGGAAGGAAACCGGCCATAAAGGGGGAAGCGGAATTTCTTGGCCGGGGCGTAAGCTACTGCGCCATATGCGATGCGGCCTTTTTCAAGGGCAAAAAGGTCTGCGTAATAGGGGGCTCTGAGGAGGCGATAAAAGAGGCTGGCGTTCTTATACGGACCTGTGAGGAGGTATATCTCATAAACCCGTCCCAGAAGTTTGCAATCGAGGGAGACGACCATCCGGTCCTCGGCGCTAAGAACCTGAAGGTCCTCTCTGGCACCACCGTGACCTCCATCGAGGGCTCCGATGTTGTGGAGCGCATACGGACAATAGATTCCGACAAGCGTGAAGGGGAGATAGAGCTGGCAGGCGTGTTCGTCTATCTGCACGGCAGCAAGCCGATAGTGGACTTTCTGACCGAGACGGTGGAGCTTTCAGACAGCGACTGCGTCGTAACAAACCGCATGATGGAGACTTCCCTGCCTGGCGTATACTCCGCCGGGGACGTCACCTGCGTGGAGGTGCGCCAGGTAGTTGTGGCCGCTGCAAACGGGGCGGTCGCGGCGCTTTCGGCAGAAAAGTTCATAACCCACAAAAAACGCAGGAAATACGACTGGGGAAAGAAATAACTTTTCCTCTTTCCTTTCCCCGGTTTCCATTTCACTTGCTTGAAAGCGCAAGCTCCCTGCTCCGCTTGAAGAAGTCCGCATAGTCGGCCGGCAGATGGGAGACCATTTCCCCCAGTTCCCTGGAGGACAGGTTCTCCTGGAGCACGCCCAGCACCGCCTCCGCGTGGTGTTCCGCCGCAGGGTACGTCGCGCCTTCGTGCTCCGCCACCATGTCAAGGAATTCATCCAGGCTGAATATCTCATGCTCCTTCTCATGCCTTACTGACAGCTCCAGCCCCGCAGGAAGGCTGTGCCACAGGCGTCCTGCCTCCTCCGCGGTAAGCCTTCTTGCCAGTGTCTCAAGCACAGCACGTACCGCCCTTTCCGCCAGGCCTTCCGAATCGAAATGCCCCACCCACTGGACCCTCTGAACGAACTGCTTGTGTGTCATCATGCCTCACCCCCAGGCGTTTTTTATTTTTCCGCCTTTTGTTTTTTGTTTCACGTCCCTGCCAAAAGTCTATCAGACATATGGATTTGAACAAAGCTGAGGACCGCTCAAACAGAGCCATTTATGCCTCCTTGACAGTGTACTTTCTTGAATTAAGATTTAATCAGAAAGACAGAAAAAAAATCGCGTCAAAAAAATTCAAAAAAACAAAAAAACCCGAGGAAAAATGAAATTTTCAAAGGAGGAAATAAAATACCATGCCCAAAAAAACGCTCGACGCCACAGCCGCCTTTCAGGAAGGACAGCTGCTTTTTATAGAAAAGAAAATAAAAGAAAGCATAGAGGCTTTCACGAACGCGCTTGAGGCGGGGTCGGACCCGTTCATGACGTATCTGAGCCGCGGCTCCGCATATCTGCAGATGAAGGAGACGGACTATGCCATAAACGATTTCAGCAAGGCGATAGAGGCAAATAAAAAAAGCGCAAGGCCGTACTACTACCGCGGCATGGCTTACATGGTCAAAAGCGACTACGGCAAGGCGGCGGACGATCTGTCCAAAGCGCTTGAGCTTGCCCCCAAACTGCTTGCCGCCAGGTTCGCCAGGGCCGTCGCCTACGCGCGTTCGGGAAAACTGGATGAGGCTTCAAGTGACCTCAAAGACACCATTCCGGAGATGGAAGCCGGACTTGAGCGGTTTGCCGACAACTACGGGATCGTAAAAACGGAGATGTGGAAAGTGATGTCCCAGCTCACTGGAGAGGCTGCGGAGGCTGAAGCCCCAGGCCTCGAGCTCACGCCGGAGGAAGTGGAAACTATCAAGAAATGGCTCGTTGAAGGATGAAGCTGATAATCAGTTCGCACCGTCCCCGAAAAGGCGCACGAATTTGGTGAAGAGCTCGTCTTTAAAGCACATGCTTTTTTTCATGAGGTTGAGGGCTTCGAAGGCTGATCTCTTTTTATGATAAGGCCGCGTGGAAGTCAGCGCATCGAAGACATCCGCCATGCGGCAGATCCGGGCATAGGGGAATATCTGGCTGCCCTTTAGCCCCATCGGATATCCAGAGCCGTTTTCCCTTTCATGGTGCTGCATGACTATAACGCGGCTCTCTTCCGTGAGCTGTCCGGATTCAAGAAGCAGGTCATATCCCGCCTTCGGATGGGCTTTCATTTGCTCCCATTCGCTTTCAGTCAGCAGGCCGGGCTTGTTGATGATGCCCGGATCAATGCGTGACTTTCCGATGTCATGCAAAAAAAAGCCGGCGCCCAGCTCCCCAAAATTGTGGCCGGCCTGGCCCTTGAAAAAGGACTTCGCAAGCAAAATGGAAAGCATGCCCACGTTTACGGAATGGGTGTAAGTGCATAAGTCGTGCCTGAAAAGTTTTATGAGATGGGTGGCCATGTCTTCAGAGAAAACGGCGTCCACCACCTGGAATATCCCTTTTTTTGCCTGCGCTATTTTTTCGGCCCGCGGGTCCGCAAAGAGCTTTCCCATGATCTCCAGGCTGGACCAGTAAATTATCCTTGCCTTTTCTTCCGCTCCCAGGCCGCTTGCAACCGCCTTGTTGAGTATCTCAGGAACTATGCTTTCAGGCTCACAGGATGCATTTTCACTCTCCTCCGGCGCGTTTTCTTCCGAAGCTTCCCCACCTTTTAAAAGAGCAGCCTGCTCACTCTCCTGCAGCGGCATGGAAATCCCTTTACTGGTGTCTATCATGACCTCCTCGAAACCGCTCCTCATGATCTTTTCGATCTGCTGCCGGTTTCTCAGAAGAAATGAATTTTTAAGGAACGGGTGGTGCAGCCAGTTTGATGGCAGGATAACATACATGCCTGGACGCAGCTGTTCTGGTTTCAGCTTCAAAAGCACAAATTATCCCCCCCACGTCTTATTTGAAGCTAATTATTCAATCGGAAAAAACTATAAAAACTTTAGAAAAAATTTTAATAAATAGAACGGGGTATAAAGAATAATGTAAGTATTTTTATTTCTGACTGCATTCTATGGTTGAGCGCTTCACCCCAATCCATTCCGCGCCAGGCAAGGCGAAAGCTAACAAACAACTTTAAAAACAAGTTGTAACTGAGGAATATGGAACAAAAAAAATTGCTCAGCCACCGCTCAAAAAAAAATCGTCCTTATTATTTTAAGGCCAAAAATGAAATAGCCCTGAAAAAAAAAGCTGCTGTTAATGCCAGACTTGTCCTATAACCTGAAAGCGGCCTTTTGCAGGGAAAGACCTTCCCTCTTGCCAAGGACCGCGCTTGCGTTCAGGAATTTCCTGTACTCGGGGTCAAGACCGGCGAACACCGTCTCCAGGATCTCCGTAGGCACGGCGTCCTGAAGGACTCCCAGCACCACCTCTGCGTGGTGCAAGGCTTCCGCGGGTCCGGCGCCCAGCTTTCCGGCCACCCGGTTAAAAAACTCCTGAAGCCCGAAGGTCTCATGGCCCGAAGCCAAATACATGTCAGCCGCGATTTCCTTTGGCAGCTGTGAGGCCATTTTTTTTGCCTCCTCCTGACCGATCCTTGCGGCCAGCACTGCCGACACGGCATGAACCGCCTTTTCCGCATCTTCTACTGACCTGAAATGGCCGATCTTCTGGACATGGGCAAGTATCCGGGAATATTTCATATCGCCTTCGCCTCCTGTTTTGATTAAATGCTATCAAAGATGCCGCGCGGGGTATATAGTCCGTTTAAAATTCAAAAAAGTTCGGGTATAAGCCATGTGCTAGCATTTTAAAATGGTGGGAATAGATGGGAGCACCGGAGAAGGCGGCGGTCAGATATTGAGGACATCTCTTGCCCTTTCCTGCCTGACTCAGGCCCCTTTCAGGATCACGAATATCCGAAAGAACAGGAAGACACCGGGGTTAAGACCGCAGCACCTCCATGCCGTTAGGGCCGCCGCGGCCATATCCAGGGCGGAAGTCACAGGTGGGGAAACAGGCTCGCAAGAGCTCTCTTTTTACCCCGGACCGGTCCGGCACGGCAATTACCGTTTTGATATCGGCACAGCCGGTTCCACAACTCTTCTTTTCCAGACCGTGCTTCCCGCGCTCGCCCTTGCAGGCGGGCCCTCCACACTGAAAATAACCGGCGGAACACATAATCCGATGGCCCCTCCTTTCGAGCATGTGAAAGAGGTCTTCCTGCCCATGCTGGGCAGACTTGGCCTTTCCGCGGACGCCCGCATAGAGCGATACGGCTTCTACCCGAAAGGAGGAGGTGTCCTGGATTCACTGATCCGGGGCGGCCAATTAAAAGGGCTTAACATAAAGGAGCGTGGACGCCTGCTGTCCCTTTCCGGGGTTTCGGCGGTAGCAAACCTGCCGGTCTCCATCGCCGAAAGACAAAAAGCTTCCGCGGCTTCCAGGCTGGAGGGTTTTTCTCCGGATATAGATGTGAGGGAGGTCCCATCCATAGGCGAAGGCACCTTCGTTTTTCTCCTGGCCAGTTATGAAGGGGCGCTGTGCGGGTTCAGTTCG
>JAKAJM010000084.1 GCA_021813765.1 Nitrospirota bacterium | reverse complement strand
CCTGCTGCGCGGCGAAAGACCAGGCTTTTCATGCACCTCCAAGCCCACGCCATGCCCTGTCCCATGCCCGAAAAGCTCCCCGTAGCCTGCCTGTTTTATAACATATCTGGCTGAATTGTCAATATCTTTCGGCCTCTTTCCCCTGCCGCCCCCGCTGGTCATGAAGGATATGGCGCCAAGCTGCGCCTCAAGCACCGTATGGTAGATCCTCCTTTTTTCCGCGAGGCGCTGCCTGCCGCCATTTGAACCTCCCGCAAGCAGAAACGTCCTTGTCATGTCCGAGAAGTAACCCTCATATTCGGACCCCCAGTCCATGACGACAAGGTCGCCATGCTCCATTTTCCTTTGAGACGGCTTGGCGTGGGGCACCGCCGAGTTCGCACCCGATGCCACTATCGCGGGGAAAGGGAGCATTGTGGCCCCCCCTCTCAAAATAGCCTCCTCAAGCCGCGTGGCAAGGGCCCTTTCGGTGACTCCCGGCCGTATGTAAGGCTTTACCCTTCCAAACGCATTCTCTGCCCGCCTCACCGCCTCCCTGATGCACATGACCTCATATCCGTCCTTCGAGACCCTCAGCTCCTCGATCGCGTCCCCCATCGGCACAAGGGCCCCATCGCCAAAGATACCGCGCAGTTTTTCGTAGAACATATAGGCGGCTGTCTTCTCAAATCCAAGCCTCTCGATTCCCATTTCCCTCTTCAAGCGCTTCAAAAGCGTCCAGAAACTGCCCTTTAAAACAACGGTCTCATAGAGGTCCGCCGCCTGGCCAAGGGCGTCACAGCCGTACCTGGAATCGGTAATGAAAACCGCTGCCCGCTTCGAGATGAGGACATGGCCCGATGAGCCGGCAAAGCCGGTGAGATAGCGGGTATTTGGCATATGGCTTACAAGAAGCGCGTCGGCTTTTTTAAGCGATCTGCGCAGCACGGAGAGCCTTTTTTGCAGTGACTCGTTCAAAGACCGGCCTTCCGGACTTTTCAAGTTTTCTTTCTTTTTGGCCACGCTTCGGGGACGGGCGCCATCCGCTTTTCCCGGTTTTTTCATCACTTCGAGTGCGGCGCTCCGCCCATCAGGATTTTTTTTGCGGCCCTTAGCGCAAGCATGTAACTGCCAGGCCCGAAACCGCTTATCTGCCCGACGGCCACCTCCGCGACAAAGGAACGCCTGCGGAACTCCTCCCGCTTGTGGATGTTTGACAGGTGGACCTCGATGACCGGTTTGGCCACGGCGGCGATGGCGTCCCTTATGGCGACGCTGGTATGCGTGTAGGCCGCAGGGTTTATTATAAGGAGGTCATAGTCCGGCCTTTGGATGGCATCTACTATCTCTCCCTCGCTGTTTGTCTGCATGGCGGATATCTCGAGGCCCAGCTGCCCGGCCAGGTCCTTCATGGCCGAATCTATTTCCGCCAGCGTGCCGGTGCCGTAAACCGAAGTCTCCCTCTTTCCAAGCAGGTTTAAATTGGGCCCGTGTATGACCTGCACCTTTGGCATCTATCCCTTCACCACCTTGTAGCCGGCCTCCGTTATGGCCCTCTCGATATCCTCGGGCCTCACACTACCCTCATCGTACTTCACGGTGGCCTTGCCTATCTCCACCTTAACGCTTTTTACGCCCTTTAACCCTTCTACCGCCTTTTTCACCGCCATAACGCAGTGCTGACAGCTCATCCCCTCGACCCTGAAGGCAGCTTCATTCATTTAGACCGCTCCCTCCTGCAAAAAGAATTTTATTTTTTCGAGAACCAGACGGCCGCGCAAGCACCGCTAAAACAAACAGAAAAAGCCCGCGCCATCATTATATAGAATGAACGGCCCTTTTTGAAGATTTTTTGTTTTGTCCTGTTCCCTTGTTTTTCGTTTGGGCTTTTTCCGTTTCCTAATCCTGCTTTTCTTCCGGAAGGCCGCCCTTTCTTTTCTGCGCCGACTGCAAAAAGGAATCGAGCATCGAGGCCCTGACCTCATTTTCAAGGCCAAGGAGTTTTATGAGCAGCTTAAGCTCCTCGAATTTCTGCAGAGCGGGCAGGTCGTCAGGGAAGTCCTCCACCCGCCTTCTGAGGACCATAAACCCAAGCGCGTACTGGCCATTATTGATAAGTTCATCAGCCCTCCTTAAGTCATCGTCTTCCGGGGTTTTTGTTTTTTCTTTCCGGCACCCCTCCTCCGGTCCGGCGGACGTCCCGTCTTCACTTCCGGCCTCCCCTGCCTGTAAAGACTGAAACTGGGCACCCTCCCCTTCAGATTTTTTGCCAAGCTCCTCTTCAAGCAACCCGTCAAAAGACAGATCCGCATGGCCCTCCGGCTCGTCTTCGGATCTGGCATCGTCTGAAGAAATGGGAGCGGCGTGTTCTTCAAACCAGGCAGAGATGTCATGCGGATCTTCGGAGCCTTTCCCTTCGGAAAGGTCTTTGTTTTTTACCTCATCAGGGTCGCCATACTCTCCAGACGTGGCTTCCCGCACTAAAAGAGCTTCATCAGAAAGGCCTTCGGGCAGACCCTCTACGCCTGAAAAGTCCGTGGCCCGCTCTAACACTTCGGCCCCGGCTTCCGCGGAGGCAAAGGGATTTTTTTTACTTTCTTTTCCGCTTTCCTCCGGCTGATCTTCCTCCTGCGAGAGCCCTGTTAAGATGCCGCCACCTAGCCTGCCCAGGGCCTCTTCCGCTTCCTTGTCGAGCGGGTTGAGGCGGACGACAGTCTCCAGGGCCGCTTTTGCCCGCTCGGCGTCGTCCATCATCATGTATATGTCGGCAAGCTTTCTTTGCGCAAACAGGTTGCCGGGAATAGCCTTTGCCACCAGGCTGAATTCGGTGAGGGCGCTGTCCAGCCTGTTTTCCTCCAGATATATCTTTCCAAGCGCTACACGCGCGCTCATGTAATCCGGCTGTCTTTCGAGCCCCTCTGTAAGGACGCGCACCGCCTCCTCCAGCAATCCTTCCTTCCTGTAGAGGTCGGCCAGGGAAATGAACAGTCTGGAGTTGGGGTCCTTCCGGACCTTTTCCTTCAATCTCTCCAGTTCGGCGGACATCTTAGATTTTCAAACAACCACACCTAAAAAATCAAGTGATTTGAAAGGGTTTTTTAATTCAAATTTCTTTATTTTTTTGCCTTCATTGGGCCGCCGATGCCAGCACCCTGTCCAGGATAAGATGGGCCAGATCCTCTTTTTCCATGACCGGCACATCCTCATGCCCTCCGTCCCGCCCGAAGATCGAAACCTGGTTGGTGTCACAATCAAAGCCTGCCCCGGCCATCGTAACGTCGTTGAATATGATCATGTCCAGATCTTTTTTTCTGAGCTTCTCCTTGGCCCTGTCAAAAAACTGGCCGGTTTCCGCCGCGAATCCCACAGTGAAGGGCCTCCGGGGAAGCATGGAGACCTCCAGCAATATATCGCGCGTAGCTTTAAGCTTTAAATCATATCCGCCTGATTTTTCTATTTTCTTTGAAGCAGACGATTCAGGGGTAAAATCGGCCGGAGCGGCGGCCATTATAAGTATCCGGGAAGACGAGGCCTCTTTGAGGACCGACTCCAGCATCTGCCGGGCGGTCTCCACCCTTATTATCTTCCCGACCCCGGAGGGCGGCATGAGTGAAGTGGGACCGGTTACGAGGGTGACTGCAGCGCCCCTTAAGGCCGCGGCCCCGGCCAGTGCAAATCCCATTTTGCCGCTTGAACGGTTGGAGATGAACCTGACCGGGTCAAGGGGTTCTCTTGTGGGGCCAGCGGTCACAAGAACGCTTTGCCCTTCCATGTCCCTTGGAGTAAAGGCCCTTTTTGCGGCCTCCATGATGGTTTCGATGCCCGCCATTCGCCCTATGCCTTCCGCGCCGCAGGCCAGCGTGCCGGCCTCGGGCGGAATTTCGGTCACGCCAAGCGATCTCAGAGATTCCAGGTTTTTCCTGAAAGCCTCGTGCGTGTACATGCCCGGGTTCATTGCCGGGGCTATAAGGGTCTTCCCATGCCACGCCAGGAAACAGGCGGAAAGCAGGTCATCGGCTATGCCGTTTGCCAGTTTGCCAATGGTGTTGGCGGTGGCCGGGGCTATGATGAAAAGCTCGGCCCAGGCAGCCAGGTCCACATGGGCCAGGGGCTCTTCCCACA
This sequence comes from Nitrospirota bacterium, assembly GCA_021813765.1. Classification (GTDB taxonomy): domain Bacteria; phylum Nitrospirota; class Thermodesulfovibrionia; order Thermodesulfovibrionales; family JdFR-88; genus JAKAEG01. Next base: position 5,414 of record JAKAJM010000084.1, on the reverse strand, counting down.
GGCCGGTCAGCGGCTTCTGTTTTTTTGCCCCGCATGCCAGCTCCAGGGAAAGGGGCGTTATAAAATTCAAAGAAGCAGACGTCATTATAACCCTGACGTCTGCTTCCTGATCTTTCAGCCTCCGGACAAGCTCCACCGCCTTATACGCGGCGACGCTGCCCGTTACGCCGACCAACAGCCTTTTATTCTTTAGAGGACTCCTCTTCCGCATCCTTTTCAGTTTCAGTGAACAGCTCTTCGAGGCCCTCCTTGCCCTTCTCCTCTTTTTCATGCAGGTAGACCCTGAGGTCGCGCTCCAGCTCGGAGAGCTCCTCTGCCCTGGCCTCGCGCTTCTTCGTCTCAAGGAGCCTGCGGAGGTCAAGTTTCTTTGCCTCTTCAAGCGCGGTGCGGGCCTCTTCCCCAATCAGAAACTCAAGCTGGTCCTCCACGGCCTCCAGTATGCCCTGGGAAGCCATTTTCCTGTATTTGCTGGGCAGCTTGGGTTTTGCGCCATATGAAAGCTCCTTGGCCCTCTGCGACGCGATGGCCACCAGGCGGAACCTGCTGTCTATTTTTTTCTTGTCCATCTTGACGGGAAGCGAGATTATATCCATCATCGCGGCACCTCCTTTTTTTCTGTCAGAAAAGCTCGAAATTTTTTCTCACCCAGCCGCGGTCAATCCTCTTGATGGAAGACCTGTCGGCCAGTATGACCGCTTTCAGACGCTCAAGGGCGTCTTCAAGCCTGTCGTTCACTATAACATAATCGTACATTTCATACTCTTTTATTTCTCCGAGCGCGTTTTTGAGCCTTAAGGACACCTGCTCCTCACCCTCGGTATTCCTGGCCGTGAGCCTTTGCCTGAGCACCTCCAGCGAGGGCGGCAGAATGAAAATGTAAACGGCCCCCGGAAAGACCGCCTTTGTTTTAAGCTGCCTTGCGCCCTGGGTATCTATGTCCAGGATGACGTCCTGGCCTCCGGCAAGGATTTTCTCCAGGTCCTTGCGCGATGTGCCGTAGTAGTTCCCGTGCACCATGGCGCTTTCAAGGAATTCGCCCCCTTCGGCCATGCGGACGAACTCCTCCCTGGAGATGAAATTGTAATCAATCCCGGCGGTCTCGCCCGCCCGCGGTTTCCTCGTGGTATAGGACACAGACTCCTTAAGGCCTGGCAACATCCTCATGATCTCGCGGCCAAGCGTGGTCTTGCCCGCCCCCGAGGGCGCGGATATTATGAAGAGCCCTCCGGCCTTCCACGCATCCGCCCGCTGCCCGTGGACCCCGGGCTCTCCGGTTCTACGCAAGCTGCTCATTCCGCAGGCGTGGCCTTGCCCAGGAACCTCTGGGTGATCGTTTCCGCCTGCAGGGCGGAAAGAATAACATGGTCGCTGTCGGTCACAAGTATGGAGCGGGTGCGCCTGCCTTCGGTGGCGTCCACGAGCTTGCCCCGCTCACGGGCTTCCTCCCTTAGGCGCTTTATGGGCGCGGAGCCCGGCGTAAGGATGGCTACCACCTTGGCCCCGGCAACCATGTTGCCGAACCCTATGTTCACAAGTATGGGGGATAGGTCGTCTTTCCTGACTGTCATTTCACTGAAGGTTCTGGGCCTGCTGCCTGATCCTTTCCACCTCCGTCTTGAACTCGATGTCTTTGCCGGTTATCTCCATCTCCCCGGTCTTGGAACCCACGGTGTTTGCCTCTCGGTTGAGCTCCTGCAAAAGGAAATCGAGCTCCCTGCCTATTTTATCATTTTTCCCGCTTATGATCTTTCTCAGGTGCTCCAGGTGTCCGGTTATCCTGGTGAGCTCCTCCGCTATGTCCGCCTTTTCGGCCAGCACCGCGGCCTCCTGCGCAATGCGCGCCTCATCCACACCGGCCTCGGACATCATGGCCCTTATCTTAGCGGCGAACTTCTCCTTCAGGGCCTGGGCCGTCTTTGGCAGCAGCTCTTTCATCTCGCCGTTTAAACGCTCCAGTATCTCCGTGCGCGCAGAGACGTCCTCCCTTATGATGCGCCCTTCGTCAAGCCTCATCGCCTCCACCTGAGAGAGCGCCTCTTCGAAGGCCTCGTTCAGCGAGGCCAGGTCCTTGCCGGACTCTTCCGACAGAAAGAAGTCCTTGAAGGCGATCAGGTCCGCCATGGAAGGGGGTTCAGAAATGCGGAGCCCCCGCCTGATTTCGTCAAGCCCCGTATAGAGCTCCTTTGCCCTGCCCGGGTCGAGGCTTACCGTCTTTTTCGCCTCTTTGATACCCACGAACACATCGAACCTGCCGCGGGCAAACCTGGCTTTTATGGCGCTCCTTAAAGGAGCCTCCTGCTCCATGAGCCCGCAGGGCAGCCTGAAGTTCATCTCCAGGTACCTGCTGTTCAGTGAGCGTATCTCGACGCGGAAATCGCCTTTTTCGCTGGACCCAAAGCCCGTCATCCCTTGAAGCATAGATAAAATATTAAATCAGGCATGGAAGTTAGTCAAAGGAAAATACGGACAAACCGGAAAACCCCCGCAAAAGGCCCCCAAAATGCGCGGCCCGGGAACCGCTTCAAATTGACAGCAATGCCGTTAAATTTATATAATCTCCCGATTTTCCAATAAATCAAAAAAATTAAAAAAAACAAGGAGGGATGGGAGAGAAGGACATCATGAAAATCGGAATCCTCATAACACAGACCCCTCACGCCAACAAGATCGTGGAGATCACGAAAGAGGCGGTGAAAAGGGGGCACAGCGTCAGCCTGTTCATGACCGACGACGGCATCTATCTGGTGAAAAACTGCGCGGTCGCGGACTTAAGGAAGCTTGAGAACGTGGACATGAGCCTTTGCAACTACAGTGCTAAAGGCAGATACCTGGACGAAAAGGAAATTCCCGAGGGCATTATAAACGGCACACAATACCAGAACGCGCTCATCCATAGCGAGTGCGACAAAGTCCTGGTCTTTTAAGAGGGGGCGGACATGGCAAGAAAAGTAGCGATCGTGGTGAGGGACAGGCAGAGCGAGGCATTCAGGATCAGCGCCGGCCTCATAGTGCTGGACGATGTGATAGACATATTCGTGCTCGACAGGAAGGTGGAGGCGGACCCCGACACCCAGAGGAACTATGAGCTTTGCAGGGACATGGACCTGAAGATATTCACCAACAACAAGGAGAACTCCGATATGGAGTTCCTTACGGTGGACGCCCTGGCGGACAAGCTCACAGAGTACGATTTCATAGACCCCTACTAGGCAGGAGGCATGGCAAACCAATGAAGATACTTTATATTTTAAAGAGAGACCTGGACGCGACGGGCCAGCAGATACTCGAAAGGCACAAAGCCACCCAGCAGGTAACGGTCGTCAGGCTGAACGAGAAATCGGCCTCTGAGATGCTGGACCTGATAGAGTCCCACGACAAACTGATCATGTGGTAAAAGGGGAAGCCTTCCCTTTTTTCCCTTACAAAAAAAAGAGGGCAGTTTTTTTAAACTGCCCTCTTTTTTTTGTTTTTTGCTCCTGCCGGCCTAGGATTTATCGTAGGCGGCCGTCAGGCAATGGCGCAGATTCCTTGCCAGCCTGGCCATGAACTGCATGCCCATCTGGACCTCCGGGTCCCTCATGGTGGCCATCAGGGCCTTGAAGCCGGGCTTCGGAGGATCGGCCTTGGCCTCATCCACTGTCTTCGACATGCATTTGATCGTGCCCCTTATGATGTCGGTAAGGTGCGGAGTTGCGACCTCCTCGACAAACATCGAGGCAAAAGACGATATCCTGTTGACCATGCTGTCGGTGACCGCGTTTGTCATGAAGGCCAGCATGTACGAGGCCTCCGCCATGGTCTTCAGGTTCCCGGATTTCTGGAGGCCCTTGAGCTCGCGAACCGCCTCAAGCATGGCGGGGTCGGCCGCCTCGTTGGCGATGCCGTAGAGCTTCTCCATTATCTCCGCATTTCTTTCGACCATCTTGGTGGTGGTCGAGTTCAACATAAAAGAGATATTATCTGTCAGCTCAAAAAGGTCCTTGAGCTTCCCCGTCCTGTGGATCTCCTTCAGCTCCTTCAGGGACGCCATTATCTCCGGGCTTGCCGCCTCGGAGGCGATCTCCATCAGGCTTTCCGCCATGGCGGCGTTCTTGTTGACCATCGTGTCGGTCATGCCGTCTTTCATGAAGCCGATGGCCTGCACCGCCTGGAAAAAGGAGTCCATAACGCCCGTCTGCTGCAGCTCGGTCAGCCTGTCCACCAGGTTGCTGAGGGCGTTAACAGTGGCAGGGTCAGACAGCTTTTCAGCCAGCTGAGTACCCGCGTTTTTCCCTTCTTCCATTACAATACCCCCCTCGCGGACAGCCAGTACAGCCTGTTGTAGCCCAGCTTCATCCAGTGGAGCATCTTGGAGGGCGGGGTCGGCTTCGGAGGGTTCTTGTAATTGAACCACACATAGGTGGCCTCGTCGAACCCTGTCTCCACGAAGCATACGACCTTGCCGTCGTACTCAGTCATTGTGCCGCCTTCCTGTATCTCGGAGGCTATCCTCTCGGCCACCACATCGGACTCGAAGTGCGCAGTCGAGCCGGCCTTGCTTATCGGTATGTCGGTGGTGTCGCCCACTACGTAGACGTTGTTGTGGCCCTCGTTCCTCAGCGTCTGCTTGTTTGTGGCGACCCAGCCGCCCTTGCCCATCCCGGAATCCTCTATCACCTGCGCGCCCTTGTGCGGGGGAATGGCTATGAGCAGGTCATAGTTTAGCTGCGTGCCCTCCATGGACTTCAGTATCTTCTTCTCCGGGTCCACAGCTTCCATGTTGAAAAGGACCTCGTACTTTATCCCCTTCTTTTCAAACTGCGGCGCGGCCCAGTTGGCAACCGGCTCGAGGGCGTGCACCCTGTTTATGGGATAGGTGTAGTAAAGCTCCACCTTGTCGAGCATTCCCTTCTGTTTGAAGAAGTCGTAGAGCATGAATGTGATCTCCAGAGGAGCAACCGGACATTTGTGCGGAACGCCTACGGAAATGGCTATCCTGCCGCCTTCAAAGCCTTTAAGCGCCTCCCTCAGCCTCTGCGCGCCCTGAAGGTCATAGAACCAGTGAGCCCCCTCTTTCAGGCCCGGGATGTTCTCCGGGACTATGCGGGAGCCGGTGGCAACCACGAGGTAATCGTACGGGAATTCCTTGCCGCTTTTCGTAATGACGACGTTCTTCTCCCTCTCGATCTTTACCGCCGGGTCAACAAAGAGGTTGATGTGCGGGTCCAGCAGGTCCTGCTGCTTCCTGACGATCTCTTCCGGACGTACCTTGTCAAAGACGATGTACAGAAAACCGGGCTGATAGACATGCTCCGGCTTGTCCGTTATCATGTTGATGACAACCTGGCCGCTCTCTATCTGGTGCATCAGGTTCCTGGCCAGCAGATTACCGGTAATGGTCCCCCCGGCGCCACCCCCTACTATGACTATCCTCT
>JAKAJM010000083.1 GCA_021813765.1 Nitrospirota bacterium | reverse complement strand
TTCCGATCTACCAGCTTTGATGAGATGGTGCGCCTGGACCTGCAGTACGCAAGGACGTGGTCCCTGTGGATGGACTTCAAGATCATACTCAGGACGCCACTTGCCATACTTACAGGCAAGGGCGCCTACTGAGCGGTTTTTTGCCTGCATGGCGGCATTTTTGGGCAGGGGCATGGCTTTCTCTTTTTTTAATAACATTTTCCTGAAATGAGCATGGAGGGGAACGTGATAAGAATCGGCGTCCTTGGTTACGGGTATTGGGGCCCCAACATAGTCAGGAACTTTAACCAGGCAGAGGGGGCCAGGGTAGTTTCCATATGCGACCAGAGCCACAAGTCTCTGAACAGGGCAAGGAAGGCCAATCCGCAAATAGAGATGACCGGCAATTGCGAGGAGACTTTGTCCTCCCCGGATGTTGACGCGGTGGCCATCGTTACCCCTGTCTCCACGCATTTTGATTTTGCGAAAAAGGCGCTTATGAACGGCAAGCATGTCTTTGTGGAAAAACCTTTCACCGCCTCCATCGCGGAGGCCGAGGAGCTGGTAAACCTGGCCGAAAGGAAAAGCCTTATCATCATGGTGGACCACACCTTCATCTTTACCGGCGCGGTGCAGAAGATGAAGCAGCTTATAGACGATGAGGTGCTGGGCACGCCCTACTATTATGATTCCGTCAGGGTGAACCTGGGTCTTTTCCAGTCCGATGTCAACGTGGTATGGGACCTGGGGCCCCACGATTTCTCCATCCTGGACTACCTTATCAAGGAAAAGCCGGTGGCGATATCGGCAAGCGGAAAGGCGCACGTGAACGGGAAAGAGGACACCGCCTACATCACCGCCCATTTTGGGGGCAAGATGATAGCCCATTTCAACGTTAACTGGCTTTCGCCGGTGAAGGTGAGGACCACGCTTATAGGCGGCGAGAAGAAGATGCTCGTCTGGAACGACCTGGAGGCCGATGAAAAAATAAAAATGTATGACAAAGGGGTGGAAGTAAAAAACGGCGAGGGCAGATACGACATGCTTGTCAGTTACCGCTCCGGGGACATGTGGGTGCCGAAAGTGGACCAGAAGGAGGCGCTCAAGTCGGAGGCGGAATATTTCGTTTCCTGCGTCACGAATGGCGAGACCCCTATAAACGACGGCCATGCCGGCATGAGGGTGGTGAGGATGCTGGACGCCTGCGACAGGTCGCTTGCAAATAACGGGTCGATGGTGACGCTTTGAAATATCTGGCCATTGCGGAGGACGTGCGGCTTGGAAAAGACGTGAAGCTCGCAAACTTCGTCAACCTTTACGGCTGCTCCATAGGGGACAACACCAAGATCGGGGCCTTTGTAGAGGTGCAGAAGAACGCCACAATAGGGAAAAACTGCAAGATCCAGAGCCATACCTTCATCTGCGAAGGGGTGGCCATCGAAGACGATGTCTTCATCGGCCACGGCGTGACCTTCATAAACGACAAGTACCCGAGGGCCACGTCCGCAGGCGGCGCCCTGCAGACCGAGGCCGACTGGAAGGTGGCGCCCACGCTGGTAAAAAAAGGGGCTTCCATAGGGTCGGGCGCCACGATCCTGTGCAACGTTACGATCGGGGAGCGGGCCATCGTGGGCGCAGGCAGCGTGGTCACCAGCGATGTGCCTCCCAGCGCTATAGTTGCCGGAAACCCCGCCAAATTCATAAGGATGGCAAGCGATGATGAAAGATAACGCGATACCTTTTCTGGACCTTGTGGCGCCGCATCTGGAGGCCGAGGAAGAACTGGTCCTGCTCTTCAGGGAAGCGCTGAGGGCTGGCAGGTTCATAGGCGGGCCGGTGCTGGACGGGTTCGAGGCGGATTTTGCCCGGTTCTGCGGCGCTCAGCATTGTGTGGGAGTGGGAAGCGGCACCGATGCCCTCAGGTTAGCCTTGGTTGCGGCCGGCGTAAGGCCGGGCGACACGGTCGTTACCGTTCCAAACACTTTTATTGCGACAACCGAGGCCATCTCGCAGGCGGGCGCGTTGCCGGCCTTTGTGGATGTGGACCGGCACACCTGCAATATGGACCCCGAAGCGCTCAGGGAATTTCTGGAGACCGGATGTGAGCAGAAAAACGGCAGAGCGATCAGCAAAAGGACGAAAAGCCCGGTTACCGCGGTAATCCCGGTTCACCTTTACGGACAGACAGCGGACATGGATGCGATAACGGGGCTGGCGGAGAAATCCGGCCTGTTGGTAGTTGAGGACGCGTGCCAGGCGCACGGCGCGCAATATTTTTCAAAGCGGGAGAAACGCTGGAGGACCGCCGGCTCCATGGGCGTGGCAGCCGCCTTCAGTTTTTATCCGGGAAAGAACCTTGGCGCCTGCGGAGAGGCCGGCGCCGTCACGACGGGAAGCCCGGAGATAGCCGAAAAGGTTTGCATGCTCCGGGACCACGGGCAGTCCAGGAAATATTATCACGAGATGGAAGGCTATAACGGAAGGCTGGACGCGATACAGGCTGGTATTCTCCGGCTCAAGCTTGGAAAACTTGCCAGGTGGAACGAGCTGCGCCGCCAAAACGCGGCCCGGTATGACGCGCTGCTGGCAGGCGTGGAGGGACTGACGCTCCCCCATGAGCCGCCCTGGTCAAAGGGAGTGTACCACCTCTATGTCATACGCACCGAAATGAGGGATGAGCTGCAGGATTTTCTAAACAAAAAAGGGATAGCAACGGGACTCCATTATCCGGTACCGCTCCATATGCAAAACGCGTACAGCAGAGTTTTGTGGTATGGGAAAGGTGATTTTCCCGTCTCGGAAAGGCTTGCGGGGGAGATACTATCGCTGCCCATGTACCCGTCCATTTCAGAGGCCCAGATGCGGAGGGTCACCGGAAGCATCAGGGACTTTTTCAAAACCCGTGGCTAGAACCTATCCCAAAATCGCTTCCGGCTGCAAGATGCTGAAATCGCGGCATACGGCGTCATCAAGGGAAAACCGGTCCCCAATGCAGAGCTGCTGCACCGCCGGGCGGGTTTCTCTTTCTTTCTTGCCTGCCACGATTTCCGCTCTCTTTCGCTTCAAAATCAATTTTGAGACAGGTTCTAACAAAAAGTCTTTTTTTACATCGGGAAAATTTTTTTGATATGCCCGCAGTGGATGAAGAAGAGGTGAAGATAGTAAACCCACTGGAATATCCCTCCTGGGACAACCTGCTTCTTCCGCATGATAATTCTTCTTTTTTCCACTCTTCGAGGTGGGCGAGGCTCCTGGCCGAGACGTATGATTACAGGCCAATATATTTTGCGCTTTTTGACGGGAGCGGATTGTCTGCGTTGGTCCCTGTCATGGAAGTAAAGAGCTTTTTGACCGGGAAAAGGGGTGTAAGCCTGCCGTTTACCGATTACTGCGAACCGCTTGCAGCCGGGGAGCAGCAGTTCCGGCGGCTTTTTGGCGCCCTGGCAGAATACGGCAGACTCGCCGGCTGGAAGCACATCGAGTTCAGGGGCGGGTCCGATTTTTTCTGCGGCGTGCCGCCCTCCTCAAGCTCTTATGGGCATGCGCTTGACCTTTCAAAAGGAGAGGATAGCATCTTTTCCGGCCTCAGGGACAGCACAAAAAGGAATATCAAGAAGGCGCGCAGGGAAGGAGTGCAGGTGCTGATGGAGACCTCTGCGTACGCAGTGGACGAATTTTACGGCCTGAACTGCCTGACGAGAAAAATACATGGGCTTCCCCCGCAGCCCTATGGCTTTTTCAGGGGGCTGTTCACAAACATCATAGACAAAGGGTCCGGCTTTGTGGCCCTCGCATCCTACAAGGGGAAGATAGTTGCGGGGGCGGTTTTCCTGCATTCAGGCGGCAAGGCCATTTACAAATACGGGGCCTCGGACCGGGCTTACGGCTTCCTCAGGGCCAATAACCTGGTCATGTGGGAGGCGATAAGCTGGTACGCAAAGAACGGGTACAGTCAGCTATGCCTTGGGAGGACCGAGCCTGGAAACAGCGGTCTCAGGCAGTTCAAGGCGGGGTGGGGGGCATCCGAAAGAACCATTAATTATTACCGCTACGATCTGGGGAAAAAAGCCTTTGTGCGGACCCCGCTAAGCGTGTCCGGCACACATAACGCCATTTTCAGAAGGATGCCCGCGCCGCTTCTGAGGGCCGCTGGCGCTATCATGTACAGGCACATGGGATAGGCGCTGCCTTATGATAGGATCAAAAAGAAAACTGTATTACAAGGTAAGACCTTTTATTCCAAGGCAGGTCCAACTCCTGCTAAGGAGAAAAAGGGCGCTCTGGATGCGTGGCAGATATGCGGACATCTGGCCCATAGCCCACAAGGCTGGAAGCCTCCCCCAGGGGTGGCCGGGATGGCCTGAGCGGAAAAGTTTTGCTTTCATACTTACGCACGACGTGGAGACGGCCGCAGGTCATGAAAAATGCCGTGAGCTGGCATATCTGGAAGAGCGGTTCGGGTTCCGGTCCTCGTTCAATTTCGTTCCGGAGAAATATGAAGTCTCCCCAAGGCTTCGAAGTTATCTTGAAGACAAAGGGTTTGAAGTCGGGGTTCACGGCCTCTGCCATGATGGCAGATACTTCGATTCCAGGGAAGTATTCAGTGAAAGGGCCATGAGGATAAACCGCTACATGCGGGAATGGAAGGCATCCGGCTTTCGATCCCCTTCCATGCTGCATAATTTGGACTGGCTCCACGACCTGGAACTGGAATATGATATGTCCACTTTCGATACCGACCCCTTTGAGCCGCAGGCCGACGGCATGAACACCATTTTTCCCTTTTTCGTGCCGGGTCCCTCTTTGAACGGGGGATATGTTGAACTGCCATATACGCTTCCGCAGGACTTTACCCTTTTCATAATCATGCGGGAGAGGAATATAAACATCTGGAAAAAGAAACTGGACTGGATTGCGGAACGAGGAGGAATGGTCCTTCTCAATACCCATCCGGACTATATGAATTTTGGGACAGGAAAATTGCAGGCGGAGGAATATCCCGCGGCTTTCTACCGGGAATTCCTCCACTATGTAAAAGACAGGTACGAAGGCCGGTTCTGGCACGCGCTGCCCAGGGAAACCGCGCGCTGGTTCAGAAAGGAGTTTTTGTTTTTTGGCGAAGCGGCGCCTCCAGCCCCCCGCCACGTTTGGCGGCACGCACCCGCAGATGGTCCTTCTAGTACTGGAGAAGAGGCGGCAGCGGCCCGAAGGACGGGCAAAGGCGGGGCCTCCGGCCTTAAGGCATGCATGGTGGCATACTCATTTTACGAGACGGACGCCCGTGTAATGCGCTACGCCGAGGCGCTTGCCGCCCGGGGCGATCAGGTGGACGTCTTTTCGCTTGCCAGTGATGACGCCGCACCGGTGGAAAAGATAAACGGCGTAACCGTCTACCGCATCCAGAGGCGGGATATCAATGAGAAGACGAAATTGTCCTACCTGGGCAGGATAATGTCCTTTCTTCTGCGCTCATCGTGGGACCTTACAAAAAGGTCCTTAGTAAGGCCCTATGATTTCGTCCATGTGCACTCCGTGCCGGACTTTGAAGTGTTTGCTGCCTTTTTCCAAAAACTGCGGGGCTCCAGGGTGATACTTGACGTCCACGATATAGTGCCGGAGTTTTACGCCAGCAAGTTTGGCGCCAGCCATCAGTCTTACATCTTTAAGGCCCTCAAGCGGGTTGAGCGATGGTCTGCGGCCTTTTCAGACCATGTCATCATAGCCAATCATATATGGGAAAAAATCATCACCTCCAGGTCCGTCCCATCTGCCAAGTGCTCGACGTTTCTCAACTACCCGGACAGCCGCCTATTTAGTGCGGGCAGGCGGACAAGGCAGGCCGATGGGCGCTTCATAATGATGTACCCCGGTACCCTCAATTGGCACCAGGGTCTGGATATCGCCATAAAGGCGTTCGATCTGATAAAAGACGATGCCCCCGAGGCGGAGTTCCACATCTACGGCAAGGGGCCATCCAGGGACGCCTTAAAGGGTCTGGTAAAGGAAAGGTCTTTGGAGGGCCGTGTGAAGATCATGGACGCCGTTCCAGTGGCTGAGATAGCGGGCATCATGGCAAATGCGGACCTTGGAATAGTGCCAAAGCGGAACGACTCCTTCGGAGGCGATGCCTTCAGCACAAAGATATTTGAGTTCATGGCCCTTGGCGTGCCCGTGATCGCGGCCAACACGCGCATAGACACCTTTTACTTCAACGACGCGCTTCTTAAGTTCTTTCAGGCGGGGGACGAGAGGAGCCTTGCGGGCTCCATGCTGGAGGTGATAAAAGATAGCGGCCTGCGAGATCGGCTGACGGCAAACGCCCTGTCCTACATGGGCCGGCAGAGCTGGGACGTCAAGCGCCAGGACTATCTGGATCTGGTGGACCGGCTGGTCAAAGGGGCCGCCTGATGCCCTTTATCGCCTCTTTCAGGCTGGACCGCTGCCTCTCCGTGGGCCTTTTCGCCCCCCTTGCGGGGATAAGAAAAAGAGAAGGCATGTTGCGCGTCCCTATACTCATGTATCACAGCGTTTGCAAGAAGACCGAGCAGGGGGTCCATCCCTATTACCGCGTCACTACAACTCCAGAGGTTTTTGCGCGGCATATAGAGCTGCTTGCAGGGCATGGGTATCAGACCCTGGGACTTATGGAGGCGGTCTTGCTGCTTCGCCCGGATGCCTCTCAGGATGCGCCTTTAAAACCTGTTGTGATCACCTTTGATGACGGTTTCCTGGATTTTTATACCACAGCTTTTCCCGTCCTGGCCGCCCACGGCTTTACCGCCACGGTCTTTCTGCCCACCTCTTTCATCGGTGCGGGAGGCCGAACGGTGGCGGGGAAGGAGTTTCTTACCTGGGGGCAGGTGCGGGAGCTGGCCGCCGCGGGCATTGCATTCGGCTCGCACAGCGTATCGCATGGCCTCCTTGCGGCAATGCCCCGCCTCGAAGTGGAGATGGAGCTGCGCCGGTCAAAAGAGGTCATAGAGGAGGAAACGGGCCGCCCGGTAAATACCTTTTCCTATCCCTATGCATTCCCCGGGCAAGACAGGGAATTTGTCGCCTATTTGCGCGGGGCTTTGCAAAAATGCGGCTACAGCTGTTCGGTCACAACGAACATCGGCACGGCCACTTCGGCCAGTGACCCGCTTTTTTTTAAAAGGCTTCCGGTAAATGATGCGGATGACGACAGACTTTTTCTTGCAAAGATGAGCGGCGGCTATGACTGGCTGTACAGAGCCCAATATGCGGCCAAGAGGGCAAAGGGGATATTGGGCCTGGGCAAGGGGAAAAATCTGGTGAGATGGCAAGAAGGAAAAAATGTTACGCAATAGGCTAAAAATGGAAATGAAAAGTAAGCAGATAGAAATATCTTTTATTGTTGTAAGCTGGAACGCAAAGGAATATCTCTCCAAAAGTCTGGCCTCCATTGAAAAGGAAACGGCCGGATTGAACTCTGAGATCATAGTGGTGGACAACGCGTCGTCAGACGGGTCTGCGGAGATGGTGCGGGAACGGTTTCCGCAAGTCAGGCTGATTGTCAACGGAGAAAATCTTGGTTTTGCCAAGGCAAACAACATAGGCATCAGGCAAAGCCACGGACGGTATCTGGCTCTTGTAAATTCGGACGTGGAAGTGCTGCCTGGTTGCATGGGGCTGATGATAGGTTACATGGGAAAACACGTGGAAACCGGCATCATGGGGCCTCAGATGCTCGATTCGGATGGCAAAGTACAGCGCTCCTGCATGGGATTCCCAACGATCTGGAATAGCTTTTGCCGTGCACTGGCGCTGGATACCATTTTTCCCAAAAGCAGGATATTTGGCGGCTTCGAGATGACATACTGGCCACATGATTCAACAAGGGAGGTAGACATTATAAACGGCTGCTTCTGGCTGGTCAGGCGGTCCGCTTTGGAGCAGGTGGGCGGACTGGACGAGCGGTTTTTCATCTACGGGGAGGACATGGATTGGTGCAGAAGATTTTGGGACCGTGGCTGGAAGGTTATGTATCTGCACCGGGCCCGCGCGGTCCACTATGGCGGAGCAAGTTCTTCCAACGCTCCGGTAAAGTTCTTTATCGAGATGAACCGCGCGAACCTGAAATACTGGGCCAAGCACCATAGCCGCCTGGCTCAAACGGGTTACCTGGCTATCATAATGCTTCATTACCTGATCAGATATTTCGGGGCCTCTTTCCAATATGTGGCCTGGCCTTCCAGCAGGCCTGATGCCGGATTCAAGATAAAAAGGGCGGCGGCCCTGCTTAAGTGGCTGTTGAGTCTTAATATTGAAACAAAGGTGCATTATGACAACGCATAAAACCGGTGAATATGTCCTTATCACTGCGGCCAGGAACGAGGCTGCCTTTATTGCCCAAACTATCGAATCGGTTTGCATGCAGACGGTAAGGCCTTCAAAATGGGTCATTGTAAGCGACGGCTCAACGGACGAAACGGACGAAATAGTAAAGCGAGCTGCTGGTAAGCACGGTTTCATCGATTTTCAAAGAAGGCTGCCCGGTGAAGCGGAGGCCAATTTTGCCTCCCAGGTATTTGCCCAAATGCAAGGATACCTGCGCCTCCAAGGATTGTCATACAAATACATAGGATTCCTGGATGCCGATATAACGTTTGAGCCGTTTTACTATGAGGAGGTGATGAGGTGGTTTGAGAGGAATCCACGCTTGGGCATAAGCGGCGGCTTCATTCATGAGAACATTGGGGGTTCATTTAAAAGTCGCCCTACGAACCGTATTGGCTCGGTTGCCGGAGGGATACAGCTTTTCCGGCGCGAATGCTATGAGGCAATTGGTGGGATCAAGCCACTAAAAGTGGGGGGGATGGACTGGGTTGCAATGATCGAAGCCGGCCTTGCGGGCTGGGACGTACGGGCCTTCCCGGAACTCGTCGTCCGGCATCATAAACCTGGTTTCAAGGCCCGCGGTTTCGCTAAGGAATGCATAAGACAAGGCATCATGGATTACGTTGTGGGAAGTCACCCTCTTTTTGAAATTCTTAAGTGCCTCCGGCGAATTAAAGTGAGGCCTTTTTGTATCGGCTCGATTCTCCGGATGTATGGTTATGCCGGTTCCTGGCTCCGAAGGGAACAAAGGGCCATGTCTCCAGATGCAATCGCTTTTTTAAGATCGGAGCAGCTTTGCAGAATAAAGAAATTTTACATGAGTAAAAATAACTCTTGAACATTATAGGCATTTCAATATTGATCTGCCTGATTTTAGTGATCTTAACGGCCTCTCGTGAATGGGCGGCTGCAGCCATGCTCGCAGGAGTTTTATATCTGACGGAAGGCCAGCAGATCTATTTAGCCGGTTTCAATTTTTTTGCAATCCGCTTTCTGGAGGTTGCCGGCTTTGCAAGGATCTTCTTTAAAGGAGAGCTTCGGCGCACCAGGTTCAATTCGATAGATAAAACTTTTTTGCTTTTCCAAAGCGTTTATCTCCTGGTATTTCTTGTCCGTTATTTACAGACAGATTCAACTGGCAGCCTCGCCTTCCGGGCAGGATTTTTTTGCGACGGGTCGCTCTCATATTTAATTTTCAGGGCACTATTGGCAGATCTAACGATTTTCAGAAATTTTTTAAGAAATTG
>JAKAJM010000082.1 GCA_021813765.1 Nitrospirota bacterium | reverse complement strand
ACAGGGAGCCGGACCTTTCGTATGTTTTAGACACGGCCCGGACTATCGCAAGATACCTGAGGAAAGGGCAGGTCGTGATCCTTGAGTCCACAACTTATCCTGGCACTACAGATGAGGAAATGAGGTTGATACTTGAGGAGACCGGGCTTAAGGCCGGAGTGGATTTTCATCTCGCATTTTCGCCTGAGCGCGAGGACCCCAATAACGGCCATTTCTCCACCCGCACGATACCCAAGATAGTGGGAGGGTACACGCCGGCCTGCCTCCAGAAGGCCGTAGGCATGTATAGCAGGATCGTGAACAAGGTCGTGCCCGTCTCGTCAACAAGAGTGGCCGAAGCGGCGAAGCTGCTTGAAAATATTTACCGCGCCGTAAACATAGCGCTGGTCAACGAGCTAAAGGTGCTGTTTGAAAGAATGGAAATAGACATATGGGAGGTAATAGATGCAGCAGGGACGAAGCCGTTTGGCTTCCAGGCCTTCTATCCGGGCCCTGGCCTTGGCGGGCATTGCATCCCTATAGACCCGTTTTATCTGACGTGGAAGGCCAGGCAATATGACATAAACACCAAGTTTATAGAGCTTGCCGGAGAGATAAACACATCTATGCCGTATTACGTGGTGGAAAAGATAATGGATGCCCTGAACGGGAAGGGCAGGAGCATAAAAGGCGCAAAGATTCTGGTGCTTGGCGCGGCCTACAAAAAGGACGTTGACGACATGAGGGAATCCCCCTCGCTCAAGCTCATGAGGATAATGACTGAAAAGGGCGCCCATGTGGATTACAACGACCCGCATATACCCAGGATAAGCAAGCTCCGCAAATATGAGCTGGACATGAATTCTGTCCCGCTTACAAAGGAAAACCTTATGGGCTACGACTGCGCGGTGATAGCAACGGACCATTCCGCCTACAACCCGGATTTCATAGCCTCTAACTCGCAGCTCGTAATAGACACAAGGAACCTGATAAAAAATCCGTCGGCCTGGAACGGAAAAGTAAAAAAAGTTTGAATTAAAAATACAAGGAGAACCGAGTCAAATTGCTGAAAGAGACCACAGTAACCAAACAGTTGCCCATGCTGGACCTGCGCCTGGAATACGAATACATGAAGGCGGATATAGACTCGGCCATATCCAGATGCCTGGACCACCAGAAATGGATACTTGGCCCGGAGGTTAGCGAACTGGAACAGAACGTCGCGGCTTATCTTGGGGCCAGCCACTGCATCGGCTGCTCCTCCGGAACGGACGCGCTGGTCCTTGCTCTCCGTGCCATTGCCATAAAGACAAGGGGGGCAGAATTTTTCGACAGGGCTGACCAGGTGATAACCACCCCTTTTACTTTCACCGCAACCGGAGATGCGATACTCCGCGCGGGAGCGACCCCGGTCTTTGTGGACATAGACCCTTCCACGTTCAATATAAGCATGGAGAACATAAAAAAATATGTTTCCGGTAACAGGGGGAAAGTGGCGGGAATCATACCTGTGCACCTTTACGGCCAGGCTTGCGACATGCAGGAGATGGTCTCTTTCGCCATGGAAAACGGCCTGTTTATAGTTGAGGACGTGGCCCAGGCCTTCGGATCTGATTGGAAAAGCAAGAAGCTTGGAACCATTGGGGACGCTGGTTGCTATAGTTTTTTCCCGTCAAAGAATCTCGGTGGTTTCGGCGATGCGGGGATGGTGGCGACAAACGACGGGGTGATCGCGGAGCTGGCCCGCATGCTGCTTAAGCACGGCGGCAAGGACAAATACAATGTGGACCACGTTGGCTATAACGCAAGGATAGACACACTCCACGCGGCGGTGCTCCTTGCCAAGCTCAAGTACATCGATGAGTTCAATTCAAGGAGGAAAAAGATCGCTGCGATATACAGGGAGCAGCTTGAAGGTATGGACGGGATAGGGCTGCCTGCCGAAACCGATGGGTGCCACCATGTTTTCCACCAGTACACAATCCGCGTCGGGGGCGGCAGCCGCGACCTGCTTCAGGCGCATTTGTCCGGAAACCATATCAGCACCATGGTCTATTATCCTGTCCCCCTGCATGACATGCTTGTCTTCAAAAACGGAAGGGCGATCGAGGGCGGAGACCTGTCCTGCAGCGAAAAGGCGGCGACCGAAGTGCTGAGCCTTCCCATCGAGCCGCTTATGGAAAAAGAGGATGTCCTCTTCGTGTGCGCAAAAATAAAGGATTTTTTCGGAATTAGGTAAGAAAGCGGTAACGCAAATTTTTATTTTCTTAGGATCAGTTTCATTTTTTTGCGCGACCCTTCCAAAACGAGCCGGATTTTCTGCAGGTGGATGCCCGGCCTGCCTGAAGACCATACAGATTTTTACCCGAAAAAACGCCTTGGGCATCCTCAGATCTCCTGTTTCAGCGCATGCCATGATGGCATTTTTTCAATCCGAATTCAGGATCGATTTTTACGTAACAAGGTCATAGCCAATTTAGCGAAAATAAAAAATGATTCTTTGTATCCATTGTAAACAGTTGTATCTTCAAGGAACATCAGATAATGTCCTGCCACTTCACCGGCCCTGGTTTGCCTGAATTATTGAAGCGATCATAGACTTTTTTGTCTCCAGGCCGGGCACTGGAGGTTACATCGAGGAAAGCCGTTATTGGCATGTTAATTGCTTTTTCTATTTCAAATGGAAAACACGGTATCCAACTGGTACGCAATATACGTAAAATCGAGACACGAGAGTGTTGCATATGGGGAATTGCAAAAAAAAGGGGTGGAGTCCTACCTGCCCGTTGTAAAGAGGATGAGACGATGGAAGGACCGCCGGAAGATGGTCGAATTTCCGCTTTTCCCTGGATATCTGTTCGTTAAGGTCATCCCGACGCCCTCGGGTTTTGTCAATGTTCTGAGGGCAAGGGGGGTTGTCAGCCTCGTATCCGGGGAGACGGGGATGCCTCTTCCCGTGCCGCAGAGGGAGATGGACTCCCTGAGGATAATGATAGAGGGCGGCGGCGATATTGATATCTACCCGGGGATCAAGGAGGGGGCACGTGTCGAGGTTAAAAGCGGGCCGTTCAAAGGGGCCTGCGGCACTGTGGTCAAGAAGGAAGACGGCTACATGCTGATGGTCAATATAGATATCCTTGGGAGGAGCATCGGGGTCAAGGTGTATGCCGATGACCTGGAAGGCGTATGAAAGCTGCACCCCGCTTTTTTCAGGAATGTTTTTAGTCAAAAAGCCGAAAGCTGTAAAAAACCAAAGACCGGATCTTTATTGAATATCCCAAAGCATATCATTTCCCCCCGCTGATTTTTTACAGGATCATATCCAAAGTGTAACCGGCAAGGCGGAGCATTGGAGATGGCCGGACGCATCGGAGCCTCGCCAAGGGGGCTGACCCAATAAATTTTTGCGGAATGGGTCCGCGGCCGCCACAGCAGAAAAGTTTCAAAATAAAAAAACTGAAAATTCATGGCCCGCGCTTTAGCGGCAGGAGGCCTTTACAATGGAAATCCCTTTTCACAAACCCTATATAACCGATGAGGAGATAATTGGGGTGGTCCATTCGATGAGGTCCGGATGGCTTACGATGGGACCCAAGACCATAGAATTCGAAAACAGGTTCGCTGAAAGTGTCGAGTCCGCCAATGCGGTTTCGATGAATTCATGCACCGCCTGTCTGCACCTGGCCCTGAGGGCCATCGGCCTCAGGGAGGGAGACGAGGTCATCGTGCCGGCCATGACGTTTACGGCAACATCAGAGGTAATCTCCTACTTCAATGCGAAGCCTGTTTTTGCAGACGTGGAGACAGGCACTGGGAATATGGATGTAAGCAAGATCGAAAGCCTCATCACCGGCAGGACGCGCGCGATCATACCGGTGCATTATGCCGGCCAGCCCTGCGATATGCAGGAGATAATGGAAATAGCGAAAAAAAGGGGGATATACGTCATCGAGGATGCCGCCCATGCTCTTCCGGCTTATTACAGGCATAAAAAGATTGGCTCCATAGGCCATATCACCTGCTTCAGCTTCTATGCGACAAAGACACTGTGCACGGGCGAGGGCGGAATGGCGGTCACTGACAACGGCCAATGGGCTGAGACCATGAGAGTGCTCAGACTCCATGGCATCTCGAAAGACGCATGGAAAAGGTATTCGAAAAACGGCAAATGGCAGTACGAGGTGGTGGACGCCGGCTTCAAGTACAACATGACCGACGTGCAGGCAGCAATGGGGCTGGCCCAGCTGGGAAAACTGGAGTGGATGTGGGAGACGAGGAAAGAGATCGCGGAGAAGTATAACGAAGCGTTCGGCAGGATGGAGGAGCTCATAGTGCCGGAGATCAAGCCGGACAGGCAGAGCGCCTGGCACCTCTATCCCCTCAAACTGAACCTCGAGGCCCTGAAGGTGGGCCGCGACCGGTTCGTGGAAGAGCTTGCAAGAAGGGGTGTGGGGGCATCCGTCCATTTCATCCCTCTTTACAGGCACCCTTTTTATAAAAACAGGTACGGCTGCCGGATGCACGAGTACCCGGCCTCTGAATGGGTCTACGGACGCGTGTTTTCCCTGCCCATCTATCCGGCAATGATGGAAGAGGATGTCCAGGGGGTCATCGAGGTCGTGCAGCATCTTGCCGGAAAGTTCAAAAGATAAGATTTCAAAAATATGGATAAAAAAGAGGAGGGCCCAGGGGAGCCCGGGGACGGAGGTCGCATGAAGCGCTTGCTCGATATAGTCATTTCGGCAGCAGGGCTTGTCCTGTTTGCTCCGCTCCTGGCGCTGCTTGCGGTCCTGGTGAAGTGCTCTTCGCGAGGGCCGGTACTTTTCAGGCAGGAACGTGTCGGGCGCGGCTTTAAACCATTCCACATTTACAAGCTGCGCACCATGAAACACGGCGCCGAGGCCCAGGGGTTGGGCGTTACTTTCAAGGGAGACAAGAGGATCACCAGGGTAGGGAGTTTTTTAAGGAAATACAAGCTTGATGAATTGCCCCAGCTTTTTAACGTTCTTCGGGGCCAGATGAGCATGGTAGGGCCAAGGCCGGAAATAAGAAAATACGTGGATATGTTCAGGGATGATTTTACCGCCCTTTTGACAGTCAGGCCGGGAATAACCGACCCGGCATCTGTCCGGTATCTGGAAGAGGAGTCCATGCCCCTGACAGCGGCAAGCGAGGACATTTATATAAACAGGATACTGCCGGAGAAGATCAGGCTCTCGAAAGATTACATAATGGAAAAAAGCGTAATGAAAGACATCGGAATAATTTTCAGGACTGTCTTTAAAAGCTGGGTAAGGGCGGTCCAGAGCCCGGAGGAAGCGGCAGTTGAAATGAGAAAAAAAACAAAAACCGCGCTAGGGGAACCTGCAGCCCTGTACAGATTCGTACAGCGTATCATTATAGAACACAGGCGTTTCATGTTTGCCGTGATCCTCCTGGTCCAGGCCACGCTGGCCAATTACCTGGCCTTCGTTCTCAGGTTCGAAGCTGTCCTCCCTCCCGTCAACCTTGGCCAGTTCCTGACCTATCTTCCCTTTCTCCTTGCAATAAGACTTTTCTTCCACATTTATGCTGGACTCTACAAGAACCTCTGGCGCTATGCCGATATAAGGGACCTGGTTGACATAGTCTGGACATCCGCCGCCGGTGACGCCATATTCGCATCGGCCGTTATGTTCCTGTTTGGCAACGCCGGATACCCGCGGGCCGTCTATGTGCTGGACTTCCTGCTTTTTGTTGCCATCTCCGGCGGCACGCGCCTCCTCCTGCGGATATTTAACGAGTACATGAAAACGGAGCCGTCCCTTAAAAAAGTATTGATAGTTGGTGCAGGGGATGCCGGCGAACTGATCGTAAGGGAGATGAAAGGCAATAAGGGCGGAAACCACCGCTATGATCCGGTGGGCTTTCTAGACGACCATAAGCACATGAAGGGGCTGTCCATCCACGGCGTGCCCATACTGGGGCCAATAGACACGATCCCGGAGATGATCAGGAAGTACCGCCCGGAGGAGGTCCTTGTCTCGACCCCATGCGACCCGCAGCGCCTGAAGGCAATATACGAGTTGTGCAAGCCCCATGACGTGCCGGTCAAGAAGATGCCCATGATTGGGGATATTCTGAGCGGGGACGTTTCCATCGCCCCGAAGATAGGGCTTCTACTCATCAGCTCTGGCCTGATAACGGAAAACCAGCTGCAGGAAGCATTTTCGCTTCAGAGGGCCGAAGGGGGAAAGCTTGGCGAAAAGCTCATCAAAATGGGGCTCATTTCCGAGGAAAACCTGGTCACCGCTCTCCAAAAGCAGTACAGCTCCTCCAGGATGAAGCCGCTTTCGCTTGAGGACCTGCTCCAGAGAGAGCCTGTACGCACGGACATCAGGTCCGTCAGGGAGTTCATAGAGGGAAAGACCGTTTTTGTCACCGGGGCCGGGGGGTCGATAGGCTCCGAGCTATGCCGCCAGATAATGAAGTATTGCCCGCAGTCGCTCGTCCTGTTTGACAGGTACGAGAACAGCCTTTTTCACATCGACCGGGAGTTGAGGGGGTGTGGCGGCAACGGCCGGGACGCAGGCCAGCTCTCGACGGTCATCGGGGACATACAGGACATGAGGTATCTTGAGCACCTTTTTTCAAAGCACAGGCCGGAGGTCATCTTTCATGCCGCCGCCTATAAGCACGTCCCGCTTATGGAATACAATCCGGTTGAGGCGGTGAAGAACAACATCCTGGGCACAAGAAACCTGCTGCAGGTCTCCGACCAGTTCAACGCCGAGGGCTTTGTGGCCATATCCACGGACAAAGCGGTAAACCCTACCAGCATTATGGGCGCCACAAAGAGAATAGCGGAGTTCCTCACCATTGGCATGAACAGGACGTCCTCGTCCAGGTTCAGCGTGGTAAGGTTTGGCAACGTCCTGGGCACTAACGGCAGCGTTGTTCCCATATTCAGAGAGCAACTTAAAAAGGGCGGCCCTCTTACGGTCACTCACCCGGAAATAAAGAGGTTTTTCATGCTGGTGCCCGAGGCCATGCAGCTTGTGCTCATAGCCGGCTCGGCGGGACAGGGAGGTGAAATATTCGTGCTCGATATGGGAGAACAGGTAAGGATACTCGACCTTGCGGAAAATTTCATCAGGCTGTCCGGACTTGTGCCCCACAAGGAGATAAAAATAGAGTTTTCGGGGCTGCGGCCCGGCGAAAAGCTCTATGAGGAGCTCTTCGATTCGGAAGAGAAGGTCCTGCCGACATTTCACGGAAAGCTGAAGATGGCCGTTTCGGAGATACCTTCGGCCGATGAGCTGGAGGCTGCGGTGAGTGAGTTTGAAGAGGCGGTCAGAGATCTTTCGGCTGAAAACGCCATAGCCGGGATCAGAAAGATCGTGCCGAATTTCAAGAGCGCCCTGCCTGATACGACGGAGCTTTTGAAGGTCTTCAAATAATGGAAAGAAAAGGTCCGGCGTCCGGCAAAAAAGGCAGCATCCTTATAGTTGATGATGAGCCCAACGCTCTCAGGGTCCTTTCGGCTATTCTGGGAGGGGAAGGGTATGAGGTGCATGAGCGCCAGGACTGCGACAGCGCCATTGAGGCGATTGCCAAAATGGAAATAGACGCAGTGATTGCCGATCTGAAGATGCCAGGGAAAGACGGAAACGAGCTTTTCAATTACGTCTTGCAGAACCATCCCCGGGTCCCCTTCGTATTTCTCACCGCCTATGGGACGATCGAGTCCGCGGTCCAGGCGGTTTCGGAAGGGGCGTTCTATTATTTTGTCAAACCGCCCGATTTTATGAGGCTGAAAGAGGTGGTTTGGCTCGCTGTAGAGAAGAAAAAGAAAAACTTTATGGACTTCCTTTCGTCCGCCCGCGCGCTGGAGGACGAAAACCGTTACCGCGTTACCGGAAAAACTGACCAGATGCTGAAGGTGACCGAGACAATCGAGTCTGTAAGAGACGGGGCGTGCAACGTGCTCATATGCGGAGAGGCCGGCACAGGCAAGGAGCTTGCCGCAAGGGCCATACACTACGGAGGCCGGAGAAGGAATTTGCCCTTTGTGGATATAAAATGCTCCGCAATTCCCGGGGAGCTCCTGGAGTCAGTATTATTCGGCAGTGGGAATGACGCTTTTTTGGAGGCGGGCACGGAGGACTTGGGCAGGTTCGAAGAGGCTGGGTGCGGCACGGTTTTCCTTGACGGCATTGGCGAGCTCGGATTGCCCATTCAGGCTAAACTTCTTCGTCTGCTTGAAGACAGGGAGATCGAGGGGGCATGCGGAGACAAAAAAAAGGACAAGAGTTTCCGGCTGGTGGCCTCCACCAACCGGGATCTGGCCGCCGAGGTCAGGAGGGGCAATTTCAGGAAAGACCTTTTCTACAGGATGAATGTGGTTCAGATAAGGATGCCTTCACTTAAGGAAAGGATGGATGACCTGCCGCTTCTGGCAACGGAGTTTCTTGGCCGGTTCTGCCGCAGAGAGGACAAAAAGCTGTTCATAACCGAAGAGGTAATGGACATCTTCCAGAAATATTCATGGCCTGGCAATGTCAGGCAGCTTAAAAATGTTATCGAGCGGGCTGTCCTGCTTTCACGGAAGGATGGTATAGAGGCGAGTCATTTGCCTGCGGAGCTGCTCGCATGCGCAAAAAAGGGGCACGGGTTGTCAGGGCAGTTAAAGACTCTTAAAGAGCTTGAGATGCAGGCCATCAGGAAGGCTCTCTCCCAGTTCGATGGCAACAAGTCCCAGGCGGCCCGGGCGCTCGGTATCTCACGGAAGTCTTTTTATAAAAAGCTGATCGGGCGTTAAGGGCCTCGGAAAAAGATAAAAAAATCCTTTTATATATGTTTCCATTGTAAACAACAGTTTACTTTTCTTGTGTCAAAAATATACAGAAAAAGAAGAACAAAAAATGGATATGGAAAACAAAAAGATACTCATACTGGATGAAGAAAGGTTTTCACGTATATGCTCCGCCATCCTCTCAAACGAAGGTTATGAAACCTGTGCCCCGGCAGCGGAAGATGATCCTGTCCCTCTGCTTGGCAACGGGGAGTTCAATCTCATCATCACCAGCTATCCGTTCGGAAGCGGCATTGTGAAACGGGCTGCCGGCCTGGAGACGCCGGTTATCGTGCTTACAGACCATATTGACTGGGACCTGCTGCAGGCCCTGGAGACACTGAAAAACTCCTGTTGTCTCCTGAAACCCCTTGACTACCAGAAATTTAAAAATCTTGTGAAGCAGTTATGCCGGACGGAAAACCAGGCGGGAGCCATGTACAGGATAACATGATTTTGGCGGGCGGCGGAGTTTGTCAGCCGGGCTGCCCCTTCAGGCACGCAAATTGCTTTTTTCTGGTTTAGTCTGATCTGAGGCTATTAATTTAATTCGCACCGGTTGTAAATAAAAAAGAAAAACGTCTTTCCGGCAACTGCATTGCGATGTAAGCGGGAAGGCGGAGCATTATTGAAAGAGGTGCACCAATGATATCCGTCAAGACCAAGCTAAAAGATGCATTGATCATTGAGCCCGGCAATCCTGGTGACGGCAATGCCGTTTTATACGCAAATGCCTGCCGCCAGCATGAATTTGAGATGCTAGGGCTGGACAAGAAAGATCGG
>JAKAJM010000081.1 GCA_021813765.1 Nitrospirota bacterium | reverse complement strand
TTGTTTAATCGAAAAATCCTTACATTCGATGCCGCAAGGCATAAAATGGGCAGCGAGCGGTTAGCGAGCGAATCTTGTTTAATCGAAAAATCCTTACATTCGATGCCGCAAGGCATAAAATGGGCAGCGAGCGGTTAGCGAGCGAATCTTGTTTAATCGAAAAATCCTTACATTCGATGCCGCAAGGCATAAAATGGGCAGCGAGCGGTTAGCGAGCGAATCTTGTTTAATCGAAAAATCCTTACATTCGATGCCGCAAGGCATAAAATGGGCAGGAGATATCTTAAATGAAAAACAGCAATGAAAATATGGCCGGCCAGGCCGGGGAACCAAAAAAAGAAAAAAACTCCGGCAGGCGCCGTTTCCTGGGCCTGCTGGGAATTGCTGCCGGGAGCCTGATAACTATTGCCATGGGGCTGCCGGTAATCGGCTACATTCTGGAGCCGGCTTTTCAAAAGATGCAGCGGCAGTGGGTGTCCGTGGGGCCGGTAAGCCGGTTTACCGCCGGGGATACGGTCCTTGTCTCGTTCACCGATCCTTCGGCGACGGCCTGGGCGGGAGAAACGGCAAAGACGGGGGCCTGGGTGCGGAGGGTCGGGGATACGGATTTTATCGCTTTCGTTCTCAATTGCTCCCATCTTGGCTGTCCTGTGAGGTGGGAACCTTCCTCAAAACTATTCATGTGTCCCTGTCATGGCAGCGTTTACTATGCGGACGGGACTGTGGCGGCGGGTCCCGCTCCCTTCCCTCTGCAGCGCTTCCAGGTCAGGGTAAGCGGCGGTCAGGTGGAACTGCAGACCCGCCCGATCCCTGTCGCTTGACTGCCGGGGAGAGAAAGCGGCAATGAAACTGCTTAAAAGATTTTTGCAATGGCTGGACATCAGGACCGGCCTGCCGGGAATGATCAAAAAGCAGGCCGGCCATCCGGTCCCGCCCGGGGCCAGGTGGAAATATGTCTTCGGCAGCGCGGTCCTGACGGCTTTTATCCTGCAGGTGGTCACGGGGATCGGCCTGCTGACGATCTATGTATCCTCGACGGGCGGCGCCTATCAAAGCCTGAAGCACATTGATAAATCTCCGCTGGCCGGATTCCTCAGGGGCATGCATTGGTGGGGAGCATCGGCCATGGTCGTTATGATCACCATTCATCTCTGCAGGGTATTCCTGACCGGCAGCTACAAGTTTCCGCGGGAAGTGAACTGGTTCAGCGGCGTGTTCCTTTGGGTGCTCACGGTATTTATGGCCGCCACAGGCCAGGCAATGCGCTGGGACCAGAGCGGGCTATGGACGCTGGTGGTAGCCGCGGAGATGGCCGGGCGCGTTCCCCTGATAGGCACGTGGCTTGCGCACTTTATCCTGGGCGGCTATGTAGTTGGCTCCTCTACCTTAAGCCGGATCTTTGCGGTGCATGTCGTTTTTTTCCCTCTCCTGATCTTCGCGTTTGCCGGCCTGCACCTGTACCTGGTGCTGCGCAACGGGGTGTCCGAACCTCCGGTTCCGGGGCGCAGGATAGATCCCGCGGCGTACCAATCGGAATATGAAAACATGCTGCGGAAGAAAGGCGTCCCTTTCTGGCCCAAAGCCGCCTGGCGCGACCTGGTTTTCACCCTCGCGATGGTCATAGGCATCCTGTTTTTTGCCTGGGTATTTGGCCCGCACAGGCTGGACAGGCCGCCCGACCCTTCGCTGATAAATGCGAAGCCGCGCCCGGACTGGTATCTTTTGTGGTATTACGCCATGCTGGCTCTGCTGCCTCATGCCTTAGAGAACTATGTCATGGTTGTGGCGCCTGTTTTGATCATCCTTGTCCTTATTGCAGTCCCGCTGGTAAGCAGCCTCGGGGAGCGGCATCCGGCGCGGAGACCTTTGGGTGTGGCCGCTGTAATATTCATAGCCTTCGGTCTTGGCGCAATGAGCCTGGCGGGGAAAAATGCCGACTGGTCCCCCCGCTTCAGCGCCGCTCCCCTTACCGCGGATATCATAGGGGCTTCTTCCGGACCAGTGTATGACGGGGCAATGGTTTTCAACGAGAAGGGTTGCCTCTTCTGCCATACGATAGACGGCCATGGAGGGAAAAGAGGGCCGGACCTGAGCTACATTGCGGACCAGCTTACTCGTCAGCAGATGACGCTGCGCATCATGAACGGCGCGTACAACATGCCGGTATTCGCGCACATCCTTTCCACCACGGAAACCGAAGATCTGCTGGCCTTTCTGGCGACCCGGAGAAAACCGGGCTATGCGGCAGGTGAAGAAACGCAGGCCGCTCCGGCCGTTGGCCCGGCCCCGCAGGCAAGCGAAGGGCTTGCGCTCCTCAGGAGCAAGGGCTGTCTCGGCTGCCACACGACAACGGGCCAGCCGAAAGTTGGTCCAAGCTACAAGGGGATATACGGGAATAAGGTTACCGTAATGGTGAACGGGAAGCCTGTTGTCAAAACCGTGGATAAAGAATACCTGGAATTCATGATAAAGCATCCCGGCGTTTGGGTTGTCAAGGGCTATCCGCCGATAATGCCCAAGATACCGCTGACTGACAAGGAGGTCGATGCGATCATAGCTTATATAAAGACCCTGAAATGAAAAAGCTCCTGAAAAAACTTATTGCCGTCCCTCCCTGTTCCGAATTTTTCCTTTCAACGGTTCATTGCCGGTCCATTACTTTTTTCAGGTGATTTATCGCCGAGGCCGCGGTGGGCCAGCCGGCGTAAAACGCTATGTGCGTTATGGCAGCCAAGAGCTCTTCCTTCGTAAGACCGTTTTCAAAAGCCTTTTTAAGATGGAACTCGACCTGCTCGGTGCGGTTCAGCGCAACCAGGCAGGTGACGGTGATCAGGCTTTTGTCGCGCTGCGAGAGCTCCGGACGTTTCCAGATGTCACCAAAAAGAAGCTCTTGCGTCAGCTTCGCAAATTCCGGCGCTACAGCCTTGAAGTCCTCTATCGCTTTCTGTTCGTCAGCGGTTATCATTTTTTTGCATCTCCTTTTTGCTGTTCAGTCAGCGCATGCAGCCAGGCGCACAGGCGTTCCCGCAAAAAAGCACATTCACGCCTTCCGGGAAAAAACAGCCATTTCAGGGGCGTATCTGGAGCACAAGCCTGCCCAGCACATGCCCCTGCTCAAGCCGCTCGTGCGCCTTTGCGGCCTGCTCCAGGCTGAATGTTGCCGCAATCGGCACCTTTAGCCGGGATTCCTCTACCGCGAAGCCAAGCCCTTCAAACTGTGCCGGGCCTGCCTCCCCGTTGTACGATTTCAAGGTGGTCACGCGGCTTGCCACCGGCTCCGGCTCCACGCCGTTTGGATATGCTATCCTTCCCCCGGGGCGCACCAGGCCAAGGCACCGCTCAAGCCCGGCGCCTCCCGCAAGGGCAAGCACCGCGTCAATCCCAGCCGGGGCAAGTGCACTAAGCTGTTCCACCGCGTCATCGCTTCTTGCATCGAATACCTCGTCTGCCCCCAAACCACGCACGAACCGGGCCGCATCCCTGCCGGTTGCGGTGGCGATAACCCTGGCGCCCCTGAGCTTTGCAAACTGCACGGCCAGGGAACCCACCCCGCCCGATGCACCGAATATGAGCAAGGTCTCTCCGTTTTCCACATGAAGGATGCCGTCAATGCCCTGAAGCGCCGTAAGCCCGGTCACAACCGCCGCGGCGGCCTCTGGAAGCGAGAGCTGCTTTGGCGCAAGCGCAACGTCTGCCGCGTCCACCGTCACATATTCGGCGTAGAACCCGCCCCTGGGATTTTCATAATGCATGGCCCACACGCGGTCCCCCTCTTTGAGGTCCCGCACGCGCGCCCCGGTTTCAGCGATAAAACCCGCTCCGTCCGCGCCCGGCACAAGCGGGAATTTTTTGTGTGTCGCCCACGAGCCATCCCGTATCCTGGCGTCCCAGGAGCCAACGCCCGCCGAGTGGAGCGCGATGAGCACCTCTCCCGGCCCCGGCTTTTGCACGGGGAGGGTGTGCAACGTGAGCGCCTCCGGCGGGCCGAAACGGTCTATCGCGGCCGCCCGCATGGATGCCTGGACCTGGCCCCCTCGCTTTCTCTTTTTCTCCTCTGCGGCTACAGCGCCTCCTGCACTCCGGCCTTTTGGCATTTTTATTTCCTCCTCTCGGGTTTTTTTACCGGGACAGCTTTTTTGCTGCGGGTCTCCTTAACCTAATTCTATTTCACGCGCGGCACAGGTCAAGCGGCCCGCCCTGAAAGAAAAAGATGAAAAAAGTTGAAATCACTTCTGTTTTATGAGAGAAATTTGTATAAAGGCTCTTTTTTGGAAAGAAATTTCGATAATATCCCGAAGGAAAGTTGCTCAAAAAATATACCAAATCAAATAGGAGGCAACCAAAATGGCAAAGGCAATGCCGGAAGGGTTCCACAGCTTGACCCCGCAGTTTACTTTCAAGGATGCGCGGAAGGCCATCGAATTTTACAAAAAGGCCTTTTGCGCCGTAGAGAGATACTCCATCCCAGGGCCGGAAGGCAAAGGCGTAATGCATGCCGAGCTCCAGATAGGCGGCTCCATCCTGATGCTGGCAGATGAAAATCCTAACCAGCCCGGAAAGAGCATCGAGACGCTTGGGGGCTCCCCGGTAAACTTCTACGTCTATGTCGATGACGTGGACAGCGCTTTTCAGAAGGCGCTTGAGGCCGGGGCCAGGCAGCAGATGCCAGTCCAGGACATGTTCTGGGGAGACAGGACGGGCATGGTGCTGGACCCCTTCGGCTTCAGATGGAGCCTGGCCACCCATAAAAAGGACGTGACACGGCAGGAACTAATGGAAGGCGCAAAGGAGATGATGGCCCATATGACGGGCAAATAAATGGCCGCAAAACAGTCTGCACATCTTTTCGTCATTCCGGCAGTCTTAGGCCCCCGATTTTATCTGTCTTAAAAATGAAGCCGGGGGTTTCAGGCATGACGTCTTCAAAATGTTGCCAGCCTTCGGTTTGCAGGCTGATTTTCAGTACCGGCAGGAATTCACTGTCAGTGAACTCCTCCAGGCCGTCATTCCCGCCACGACGGGAATCGTTCTTCGCCTTTTACGGCAAGGAAAGATTCCGGTCAAGCCGGAATGACGGCTTCAAAGGAATGCAACGTTAGGGTTTATTCTGTCATTCCGGCCGGATTTATTCTGATTGCGGATAAAAACGGGCGGAATCAGCCTTAAAAGACTGATCCCCGGCGCGCTTCGCTTGCGGGAATGACGGCGGATTTCCGGGACAGGACACTATCTGCCCCGGGACGACACGGATTCCTTGATGGCGTAGAGCAGCTCCAGATTGGACTCCGTCTCTTCCTCATTGAGCTCCAGCACCGCCCGGACGCCGGGTCTGGACCTGACCAGTTCCTGGAGGGCTGAAAGCTCCCGGCAGCCCGGCACGAGGGGCCAATGGTCCGTCAGTCCTCCCCTAAGGAGATGCTTTCTGTGCATGTGGACAAAATCTATCTTGCCCATGGTTTCGGCGTCCAGCCTTTTCACAAACTCAAGGGAGTCTATCCCGGCGGACTCAAGGTGGCCTACATCAAGCGTTATGGAGGATGCAAAGTTCTTCCAGAACCAGATGACATCGCCAACGTTCACGGCATCCTCGAATGATATGGGAACGTCAAGCCCGGACGCGTTTTTACGCAAGGCCTCCGCCCGCATGCCTGTAAGCCTTCCGCCATCCGGGGCGGTCTCGTCATGGAAGATAAAGCCCAGGTCGGACCACCTGGCCATCTCCTTCAGCTCCGAAAGGATTCGGGGGTCACTGTTTGCAAGCGGGTAATTCACGGGATGAATGACATACGGGCGGCCTATCTGCCTGCATGCGCGCGCGCAGCCGGCCACGCGCTGGACGTTGCCCTCCATCCCTCGGTAGACCGATATCTGAACAAGGTCGGCCCTGAACCGACCGGCCTCCTCGGGCCGCGTTATCCTGTAGCCAACTAGCATCTGTTTTCCGGGCCCCTGTCTGTATTTCCATCGGAGGACAAAAAATCCCCGTTTCCCATTCTATCATGTATCCTGCCTTCAGGCATCAAGGAGGCGCGGCCGCCCCCCCCCTTTGCTCCGAAATTAAGATTTCAACTTCGCGATTTTAACCTATAATTAAAACAGGTGTCTGATATAGAAGAAAAAAATATATAAGGAGACGCCGTTAAAAGGGGAAAAAGTTGAAGCGTATTTTAATAGTGGAGGACGAGGTGATAACGGCAATGAACCTTTCCGACCTGCTTGAGATGTGGGGTTTTGAGCCGGGGGAGCCCGTGACTTCCGGTGAGGAAGCGATAGGCAGGGCAGGCAAAGAGCGGCCGGACCTCGTCCTGATGGACGTAAAGATAAAGGGGGAGATAGGCGGCATCGAGGCGGCCAGGCGGATACTCGGGGATTTTGGCATTCCGGTCATCCTGATGAGCGGCTATTCGAAAAACCTGATAACGGACCAGATCAGCGAGGAAAAAAACATACGCTATATAAGCAAGCCGCTTGATCTGGCGAAGCTGAAACAGATGATCGAGTCAATGTAAGGCCAGTTTTTTTCCGTCCCCGGCTAGGCCGATTCCTTTTGCAGGTATATGGGCTCAAGCTCTTCCTTAAGGGAAGGAAGCCTGCTTGAGAAAAACATGGAGCCAAGCACGCAACATACCCCGCAGACAAACAGGGTGTACGGAGCGCCTATCCTGCCTGCCAGGCCGCCTGCCAGCAGGCTTCCGAAGGGCGCTGCGCCCATTATCGACATCGCAAAGAAGCTCATCACCCTGCCCCTCTTGCCGTCCTCCACGATGTTTTGAAGCACAATATTGCTTGAGGCCATCTGCACCATTATGCCAAACCCTGTAACGCACATAAGAAGCAGTGAGAGCCACAGGAAATGAGAGAATGCAAAGACCATGAGCCCCGCGCCGAAGAGGACGCCGCCCATGGGGGTCATCATCCCTAGCCTCAGCCTGTTCCTTGAGGCCAGGAAGATAGTGCCGCCCAGCGCCCCAAGGCCGGAGGCGGCCATCAGGAAGCCAAGCGTATGCGGGCCGCCATGAAGCACGCTGCCCGCGAACATTGGCATCAGCACCTGGTACGGAATGCCCGTGAAACTTATAAGGGCAAGCAGAAGGAGAATGGACCTTATGGGCGCGGAGCTGAACACGTATGAAAACCCCTGGGATATCCCGTCCATAAATCCTTCTTTTTTCATCTTCTCCGGCGGCCTTTCTATCTTCATCATGAGAAGGGCGATTATCACCGCGATGTAGCTCACCCCGTTTAAAAGGAAGCACATCCCCTCTCCCACTACCGCTATGAGTATGCCTGCAACGGCAGGCCCGATGAGCCTTGCCCCGTTGAACAGGGAGGAGTTAAGCGCGATGGCGTTGCCGAGGTCCTCCTTTTTCTCAAGCATGTCGGGGACAAAGGCCTGCCTGGCGGTTATGTCAAACGCGTTTACGCACCCAAGCAGTATGCTTAGCAGGATTATCTGCCAGACGGAGATTGTCTTTGTGAGCACCAGGGCAGCAAGCGCAAAGGCCTGGAGCATGGAGAGCGTCTGCGTGACCACGATAACGTTTCGCCTGTTCCACCTGTCGGCCAGCACGCCCGCAAAGGGGGAAAGCAGAAAAGAAGGTATCTGCCCGGCAAAGCCCACCACGCCCAGCAAAACGGCGGATTTTGTAAGCCGGTAAACAAGCCAGCTCATCGCCAGCTGCTGCATCCATGTGCCTATCAGCGAGATCCCCTGCCCCCCAAAAAAGAGGCGGTAATTGCGGTGCTTCAGTGAACGGAACGCGGACAGCCCCATTTTATTTAAGGATCCACCCTTTAAAAATTCCTGAATTATATTGCCGCGGAGGAAAACCTTCCCGGCCGGAGGCGTGGCAGACACGCGCGCATCTATTTATGATAGCATGCCCCGGAGATGGGACGGGATAAAAGCGGGGCCCGCCTTCTATCAGTGTCCTGTCCCGGAAATCCGTTGTCATTCCCGCAAGCGAAGCGCGCCGGGAATCAGTCTTTTAAGGCTGATCCCCCCGTTTTTATTTGCAATCAGAATAAATCCGGCCGGAATGACAGAATAAACCTGTTATATTGCCAGTTATTGCCGTCGTCTTAAAGCCGTCATTCCCGAGGCCCGTATTTATTCGTAACACGGCTAAAATCGGGCGGGAATCCAGGGACTTTTTTTGAAATCAAAGGCAAGGCCGCTGGATTCCCGCTTAAGACTTGCGGGAATGACGAACAGGAGAAATACAGCAAAAAGGAAATGGCAAAGAGCTGAATTCCTTTTTGCAACAGAAGCTATCTTAGGGCGATTGCCTTCTCGGGGCACATTTCCTGGCAGCAAAAGCACGCGATGCAGGCCGCGGTGTCCACCTTAGGCAGGCCATCGCTCATGGACAGCGCGTCCGCCGGGCAATGGCCGGCGCAGGTGCCGCATCCGGTGCACCGGGCGGGGTCTGCTTCCGGCCGCAGGATGGTCCTGCTGTGTATCAGCTGCTGAATCGCGTCGTTCCTGGCAAGCGCCTCTCCGCTCATGGGTGGCAGCTTGAAGCCTGGCAGCCTCTTAAGCTCTCCTATCACCTCGATCGCCCCAAGGTCATAGTCGCCCAGCCCGAGCTCTTTGGCCTTTTGGAGGAACCTGAGCCCTCCCGGCTGGCAGCCCATCATTGCCGCGATCACGGCGTCCATGGCGACGGCATTGTCCGAGGCAAGAATGAGGCCTATGTCCCTGAGCTCCGGTGAAGCTGGCCCGTTTCCCTCCATCCCGACTATCGCGTCCACTATGAAGAGGTCCGGCACCCTCAGGCGAAAGACCTCTACCACGGCCTCATGGAAACGCGCCGGGTTTCCCGCCAACTTGTGCAAAGTGGCCTTCTGCGCGCCAGGCAGTATGCCGTAGCTGTTCTTGATAGCGCCGGTGATAATGGTCAGCCCGTGGGTCTTGAACTTGGGAAGACTGATGACCACGTCCGCTTCCATCACCGCCCGGGAGACGCTGACCGAGGGCAGGAACCCGGCGTTGAACGGGACCTTCACCGAATCATCGCCGATATTCTGGTAATGCCCCATGGATGCCTCCATCAGGCCAGTTTTCCTGAAGCTGGCCTCGTTTGTCCCGTAATCGAACAGCCCCGGGTTGTCGCCCACTATGATGGAGGCGGCCCCAAGCCCCTCCACTTTTTCGACCACAGCGCGAAGGACCGCGGGGTTCGTAACGATTCCTTCCTTCGCCTCCGACGCCCTAAGGACGTTTGGCTTGATGAGGACTTTCCGGCCCCTGAGCTCCAGCGGAAAAGTCTCGAAGGCCTTGTCCACGGCCAGGGCCGCATTTTCATATGAAGCAGGATGGATCAGAACTTTTGACATTGGCGCCACCTCGCAATACAGCTAAAAAATGTACTCTACGATCGAAAAAGCCATGAAAGTATTATAGATAATTTTCAGCAGGAGTGTAACCGCTCAAGGAAGGACTTGCTTGTTAAAGCCAATGAGATCGGCAAAGAGGCAATGCAAAGAAAAGCTTACGGGACGGCTTTAGAAGCCGTGCATCTAAAGGCAAAGCTCGGTAGTGTCAAGATTTTTTCGCACATTTTTTTCTGGTGGCCTCGATCTGGTGTCCCATTAAGCCGCTGTTAAGTCCCTGAGCTGTTCCTCGATTCTGT
>JAKAJM010000016.1 GCA_021813765.1 Nitrospirota bacterium | reverse complement strand
AAGGCTGGTAGTCGAGCGCGAAAGGGAGATAGAGGGGTTCAAGCAGGAGGAATACTGGTCTGTTGAGGGCGTTTTTTCGCAGGCGAAAGGTTTTTCCCCTGAAAAAGCCGGGGCCGGTTTTTCCGCGCGTCTGCACACGCTGCGCGGAGAGCCTGTCATGGAGCGAAATACCAGGACGGGGGAGAAAAAATTCCTTCTGCGGACGGCCGAGGAGGCCCAAAAGGCGGTGGAGTTCGCCAGGGGCCTGGACTATGTGCTTGCCGGCGTCGAAAAAAAGCTCCGCAAGCGGTCCCCCGCGCCCCCTTTCATAACCAGCACGCTTCAGCAGGAGGCCTTCCAGCGCCTGCAGTTTTCAGCCAAAAAGACGATGGTCCTTGCCCAGCAGCTCTATGAGGGCATAGAGCTGGGGGAGGAAGGCTCCGTGGGCCTTATCACCTATATGAGGACCGATTCGGTGAACGTGGCCCAGGAGGCGCAGCAGTGGGCCAGAAAGCTGATATCCGCCCGCTTCGGAGAAAAATATCTGCCCGAAAAACCCCCAAAATACAAGAGCAAGGCATCGGCTCAGGAGGCCCACGAGGCCATAAGGCCCACGTACATGGAGAGGTCTCCGGAGGCGGTAAAGCAATTTTTGTCGAAGGACCAGATGAGGCTCTACAGCCTTATCTGGAACCGGTTCCTGGCAAGCCAGATGGCCTCCGCGCAGCTTGAGCAGACCGTATTTACCATCTCCTCAACGGGCGGAGACGGAGAGAAAAAGGATGCGGCCGTATTCAAGGCAAGTGGGACGGTCGTCAGGTTCGACGGTTTTTTGGCCCTTTACAAGGACATTGCCGGCGAAGAGGAAGAGGGGCTTCTTCCTTCCCTGGAGGAAAGCGAGGCGCTGAAACTCCTTGAGCTGAGGCCGGACCAGCATTTCACGCAGCCGCCGCCCAGGTACACGGAGGCAAGCCTCGTAAAGACCCTGGAGGAAAAGGGCATAGGGCGGCCCAGCACGTATGCCGCCATACTTTCGACCATCCAGGACAGAAAGTATGTCACCAAGGAGGCGGGGAAGTTCAAGCCGACAGACCTTGGAGTCCTTGTCAACGACCTGCTGGTTGAAAAGTTCCCGGAGCTTATGGATGTTGGCTTTACCGCCCGGATGGAAGACGAACTGGACCAGATAGAGCAGGGCAAGATGGAGTGGCCCAAGGTGATAAAGGATTTTTACCAGCCCTTCAGCCAGGACCTTGAGACGGCCCTCAAGACGCCGGGCAAGGTGCGGCCCGAAGACGTCATGACAGAGGAGAAGTGCGAAAGCTGCGGGCTGCCGCTGGTGAAGAGATGGGGAAGGCACGGGTGGTTCCTGGCCTGCAGCGGCTACCCCGAGTGCCGCTTTACCCGCCCGCTTGAGGGACAGAAGCAGGCGGTGGAGCAGACGG
Organism: Nitrospirota bacterium; assembly: GCA_021813765.1. Classification (GTDB taxonomy): domain Bacteria; phylum Nitrospirota; class Thermodesulfovibrionia; order Thermodesulfovibrionales; family JdFR-88; genus JAKAEG01. Next base: position 39,736 of record JAKAJM010000016.1, on the reverse strand, counting down.
ACGAGGTCTGCGAAAAATGCGGCGCTCCGATGGTGCTCCGCACCGGAAGGTTCGGCAAGTTCCTTGCCTGCTCGAAATACCCCGAATGCAAGACCACCAAACCCGTGTCGCTTGGTGTAAAGTGCCCCATGGACGGCGGCGACATCGTGGAGCGGCGCTCCAAAAAAGGAAGGCTCTTTTACAGCTGCGGCAATTATCCCAACTGCAAGTTCATATCGTGGTACCGCCCCGTGAACCGGGCCTGCCCCAGCTGCGGCAGCCCTTACCTTCTTGAGAAAAAGACCAGGGAGGGAGCCACGGTCTTCTGCCCGGAGAAAAGCTGCGGCTTCAAGGAAGAAAAAAAAGAGGAAGCTTCCGGCGAGTAATGGCCGGTCCGGGCGGCGGAGGGAGACCGGCGGGATGCCTCCTTTTCTGATAGGCATATGCGGAGCCGGCAGCGGCTCCGGCAAGACCACCATGGCCGAGGAGCTCTTGAGCGGCGCCAGGCGGCGCGGCTTGCTTCAGGACTCCCTCTCCCAAGACAAAAGCGGCAGCGCATCCGGCGGGGCATCCCGCCTGAGTTCCCACCTTACAAGGGGCCCCTGGGGGGCCGTCAAGTTCACAAAGACAGGCATCTATACCTCCGTTGTGACCAGCCAGGACATCCTGCTGGAAGAAGGAAAGGACACATCAAGGGTGCTCAAGGCCGGGGCCAGCCGCGCCGTCTGGATAAGCAGCCCCGGCGGGTCCGACCTTGAGGAGGCCCTGCACATGGCAATGGGACGCATGGAAGGGTGCCGCGTGGTCCTGGTGGAGGGCAACAGCGCCGTTGAGCTTTTAAAGCCCGATATTGTAATATTTATGAGCGCCTCTTTTTTTAAAAGCGGGGCGGAGGCCGCCCTGCGCGGGGCCGACATAGTGTTCCGGCCCGAGGGGGCCTGCATCCCCGCGGAGATCATAAAAAAAGACGCGGTCTTCTGCGGCAGCCTGGAGTTATGCGCGGCTGAAGTGTTCAAACGCATGGCCGAAAGAGAGGGGAAGGGGACTGTTACGGAAGACTGATGGGCTCAATAACATTTGACATAAGCCTCGCCTTTTATTTCTGCGCCATGCTCTTCTCCATTCTGGACCTCTCAAGGAGCACAAAGACCTTTCCAAAGCTGATGCTGATTGCGGCGGCCATCGGCTTTGGTTTCCATACGGTCTTCATCTTCTACAAGGGTTTTTCCATGGGGCACGTGCCTTTCGTAAACCCCAGGGAGGCGACGTCTTTTTTTGCATGGTGCATATTCCTGCTTTTTTTCATCCTGGAGTACCGCTACAAGCTCCGGCTCCTGGGCTCTTTCATAACGCCCATGGCCTTTCTCCTGATGTTCGTCTCGTTCATCCTGCCGGCGGATGACAGGCCGCTCCCCCCGGTACTCAGGAGCGAATGGCTGGGAGTGCACACGGTCTTTGCGTTTCTGGCCAACGCGGCCTTTGCCATGGCCGCCGGGGTGGGGGTCATGTACCTAGTGCAGGAGCATTATGTGAAAAGCAAGAAGCTTGGAGGGCTTTTTTCGAGGCTGCCGTCCCTCCACGTGCTAGATGAGATCAACTACAGGCTGGTTACCGTTGGTTTTCCCCTTTTCACGGTGGCGATAATAAGCGGCTCCATATGGGCGGACAACGCCTGGGGCAGCTACATAAGCTGGGACCCGAGGCAGATATGGGCCCTGGTCACATGGCTTATCTTCGGCATCGTGCTGCACGCAAGGCTCCAGCGGGGCTGGCGCGGCAGAAGGGCGGCGGCCCTTTCCATCCTGGGCTTTCTGACCATCATAGGGGCCTTTGCGGGGCTGGCGCTTCTGCAGAAGGGGCAGCATGTTTTTCTATGAGGGCCCGCTTTCATGAAGGTTCTTGTAGCGGGGCTGAACCACAAGAGCGCTGACGTAGAGGTAAGGGAGAAGCTGGCCTTTACCGGAGAGAAACTGGAGCAGGGGCTTGAGGCCCTGCTGGCATTGCCCCAGGTGAAAGAGGCCATGATAATCTCCACCTGCAACCGGGTGGAGATATATATGGGCGTGGATGAACCAGGAGAAGCCACCCGCCAGGTAAAGCATTTCATAAGCTCGTTCCATTCAATACCCGAAGGGCTCCTGGACAAGGCTCTTTATTTCCACACCGATTCCTCGGCGGTAAGGCACATCTTCCGCGTGGCCTCAAGCCTGGACTCCATGGTGGTGGGAGAGCCCCAGATCCTGGGGCAGGTCAAGGATTCCTTCCAACTGGCCCTGAACAAGAAGACTACGGGCGCTCTGATGAACAAGCTCATGAAAAAGGCCATTTCGGTGGCCAAGAGGGTGCGCACCGAGACCAGGGTGGCCGAAAACGCGGTCTCCATAAGTTTTGCCGCCGTGGAGCTCGCCAGGAAGATATTCAACGACCTTGTGGACAAGTCCGTGCTCCTGCTTGGCGCGGGAGAGATGGCCGAGCTGGCCGCGCGGCACCTGATGAACAACGGGGTCAAGGAGATAGTGGTTGCAAACAGGACCTACGAAAGAGGATGCGAGCTGGCCAAGGACTTCAAGGGAAGGGCGGTGCCTTTTTCCGGTTTCAAGGACGAGATGGTCCGCTCGGACATAGTGCTGTGCTCGACCGGAGCCCCCAATTACGTGGTATTCAAGCAGGACCTCCACAATATAATGAAAGAGCGTAAACAGCGCCCCGTTTTCCTGATAGACATATCGGTGCCAAGGAACATAGACCCCAAGATAAACGGACTTGAAAACGTCTACCTGTACGACGTGGACGACCTCCAGGGGGTTGTGGACTCAAACAGGAACGAGCGGAACAAGGAGGCACAGAAGGCCGAGGACATCATAGGGGGCGAGGTGGAGGTGTTTGAACGCTGGGTGGCCTCCCTTCAAAGCATACCCACCGTGGTGGCCCTGAGGCAGAAGGCCCAGAGGATAAGCGAGGCTGAGCTTGAGAGGCTGTTCAACCGGGTTGACCTGGACGAGAAGCAGCAGGGGGCAGTGCGTCAGATGGCGGCGTCCATCGTCAACAAACTCATCCACTCGCCTACGGCCGCCCTCAAGGAAGACGTCGAGGAGCGGGACCAGGTTGTGGCCATGATCAGAAAACTCTACGACCTTAACGGAGACTGAATGAAAAAACTTGTCATCGGAACACGCGGCAGCAAACTTGCCCTCTGGCAGGCCCGGTGGGTGGAGTCCGAGCTCAAGAAGCTGGAGCCGTCCCTTGAGGTCGAGCTTAATATAATAAAAACGACCGGAGACAAAATACTCGATGTGGCGCTCGCGCAGGTGGGCGGCAAGGGGCTTTTCGTCAAGGAGATAGAGGAGGCGCTGCTTGAGCGGCGGGCCGATATCGCCGTGCACAGCATGAAGGACGTGCCTACAGAGCTTCCCTGCGAATTGCACCTTGCGGCGATCTGCAAACGGGAAAACCCCGGAGACGCCTTTGTCTGCGGAAAAGGGGGCTTTAAGAGACTCGCGGACCTGCCCGCAGGCGCTCACATAGGCACAAGCAGCCTCAGGCGCACATGCCAGCTCCTCGGGGTGAGGCCGGACCTCAAGATAAGCAGCCTGAGGGGGAATCTTGACACCAGGCTCAGGAAACTTGACGAGGGTGACTACGACGCCATCGTCCTTGCCGTTGCGGGGATGAAGCGGCTTGGGTTTGCGGACAGGATAACGGAGGCCATGCCGGCAGATGTCATGCTGCCCGCTATAGGCCAGGGGGCGGTAGGCATAGAGTGCAGGCGGGAGGACCCGGAGGTGAACGGGCTTGTTGCCCGGCTGAACCACCATGAGACGTCCGTAGCGGTAAGGGCGGAGAGGGCATTCCTTCTGAGGCTTGAGGGCGGCTGCCAGGTGCCCATAGCCGCATACGCCAGGTTCGATTCATCAGGGAAAAAGCTCATCATGGACGGCCTGGTCGGAGATCCCTCCGGCTCAAGGACGGTAAGGGAGGGCATGGAGGGCAATCCCGCGGAGGCCGAAAGCCTGGGCGTAAGACTTGCAGAATCCCTCATAAGGCAAGGAGCGGGCGAGATACTTGCCCGCGTCTACGGTAAGGAGATACCCCCCGCCGGAAACGACATCGCCACATAGTGCAGAGGGGACAAAAAGAGAAAAAGCAAAGCCCGGAGCTAAAGCAAAAGGGGAAAAAACAAAAAAAACTCTCCGGCATCGGGGTGATGGGCGGCACGTTCAATCCGGTGCATTCTGGCCACCTTAGGGTGGCCGAAGAGGTGAGGGAGACGCTGGGGCTTGAAAAGGTGCTTTTTGTGCCTGCCGGCACCCCGCCACTGAAGGCCAGCCACGGACTGGCGCCCGCGCGCAAGCGGCTGGAAATGGTTAGGCTTGCCGTGGCAGGCAACCCTTTCTTTGAGGTCTCGGACCTTGAGTGCGGAAAGTCCGGCCCCTCCTATACGGTAAGCACCCTGGAGAGGCTTTCGGAAATGCACCCCGGCAAGAGGCTTTTTTTCATCACCGGGGCCGACGTTTTCCTGGACCTGCACCGGTGGTGGAGGCCCGGGCGTCTGATAGAGCTTGCGGACCTCGTAGTGGTGTCGCGCCCGGGATATCCCTTTTCGGGCGTTCTTGATTCGCCATTTGTCCTTAAAGAGAAAGACTTGTCAAAAAAGAAAAGGCAGGCAGCCGCCCTTGAGGCGGTGAAGGCGGGCAGGATGGTCCGGATGGGGCTCGCAAGCGGCAGGGCGCTATACCTCGTAAAGGTGACCGCGCTTGAGATATCGGCAAGGCAGATAAGGGCGCTGCTTAAGTCCGGCAGAAGCCCCAGATATCTGTTGCCAGAACAAGTCCTATCTTTTATAATTCAGAACAAAATAAAATTTTGATTTTTTGATTTTCAGACCTTCAGGCGGGTGAATTTTTTGCCACAGGACAAAAGCAAAAAAGAGGAAGAGATGGACAGCAAGGGTAAGGCCCTGCTCATAGCGGGGCTTGCCGCGGATAAGAAGGCATCGGATGTGGTCTTGCTCGAAATGGAGGGGCTGACCTCATTCACCGAGTATTTCGTTATCTGCTCCGGCACGAGCACCACTCAGGTAAAGACCATCGCCGACTACATCGTGGAGTCGCTCAAGGCCAGGGGCATAAGGCCTATGGGGGTGGAGGGGGCCTCGAACGCCAAATGGATACTTATCGATTTTGCGGACGTGGTGGTGCATATCTTCGATGAGGAGACCAGGGCCTTTTACGAGCTTGAAAAGCTCTGGCTCGATGCCCCGCGCCTGGAGGCGCCGGTCGGCCCGGGGAAGGACGAGCACCCGGCGGACAGCGAAGCCTGGGACGAGGGATGAAGATAAGCCTCTTCTGGGTGGGCAGGACCAGGGAGAAGTTTATTAAAGAGGCGATAAAGAAGTATATTAGGGACATCGAAACGATGGCGGATATAGAGATCACGGAGATAAAAGAGGAAAAGGGCACGGCGCCGGATGGCCGGAGCACGCCTGCCGGGCTGCTCAGGGAAGGCGAAAGGATACTGAGGCAGGCCGGGGATTTTTTTATCCTGCTTGACGAGGCCGGAAAGAAGATGAGCTCCATAGAGTTTGCGGAGCTGCTCAGGGACGGGAACAAAAAAACCTGCCGGTTCGTCGTGGGCGGGCCCTTCGGGGTCTCCCCCCAGGTGAAGGAGGCGGCCTCCATGAGGCTTTCCCTCTCTCCGATGACGTTCCCTCACGAGCTGGCCAGGGTGGTCCTCCTGGAGCAGATATATCGCGGGTTAAGCATCATAAAAGGCAGGAGGTATCATCACGCTTAGGCCATGAGCAAGATATCCGTTTTCATACTGGCGGTCTTTTTTGGCCTGGTGGCCCTGTTTTCCATCTACAACTACGATACCACCATGATACATGTGCCCTTTTCCGGCACGTACTCGGTGCCAAAGATAGGGCTTATCCTGTTCTCGGTCATCTCGGGGGTCTTCCTGATGCTCATCCTTGTGGCGCTCAGGGACACCAAGCGTTACATAGACAACTACAGCCACGTAAAAAGGCAGAAAAAAGAGGAGTGGCTGGAGGGGCTTTACTCGAAGGCCATAAACCAGATACTGGCAAACAACAGGGAAGGGGCGAGAGAGATACTGGAGACCATACTTGGGCAGGCCCCGGAGCATACCGACGCCCTTCTGAGGATGGGGGACATATACTCCTTTTCCGGCCAGCATGAAAAGGCTGCGGAGCACTACAAGCGGGCGCTTGCCTCCTCCGATGGAAAGAGCATGGAAGCGCTCCTCCTGCTGGAACAGGAAATGGAGGCCCTTTCCAGGTGGGACAGCGCTCTAGGTTACGCGGAGCAGATACTGGAGCAGGACCCGGACAACCTGTCCGCGTTCGAAAGGAAACGTTCCATCCTTGAGAAGATGGAGCGCTGGGCGGACCTGGTGGAGGTGCAGAGGGCGATACTTAAGCTGGAGCACCTGCCGGAGCGCAAGGCCGAGGAGGCTAGGCTCAGCGGATACAGGTATGAGCATGCAAAACAGCTGCTTGAGGCAAACGACCTGGAGCGCTCGGGGAAACTGTTCAGAATGGTGCTCAAGTACGAAAAGGAGTTCATCCCTTCCTACCTGGGGGCGGCTGAGGTGCTCCTTGGACAGGGGGAGGACGAGCAGGCGGTGGAATTTCTGGAGCGGGGCTACGCCCAGACCTGCTCTGTGATCCTGCTTGCCAGGCTCGAGGACCTGCTTATAAACAAAGGGGAGCCGGAGCGGATAATCAAGCTTTATCAAAATGCGCTGAACGGCAATCCGGGAGACTCGCTTATGAAGTTCCTGATGGCCAAGCTTTACTACCGCCTTGAGATGATAGATGACGCCCTTGAAAGCCTGAAGGGGCTTGAGTCCGCCGAGAACTACCCTTCCGTCAGCAGCCTCATGGGGGAGCTCTACATGAGGCGCGAACGCTATGAAAAGGCCGCGCGCGCCTTCAAAAAGGCGTCCGAGATGCAGCCAAGCAGGCTTTTCTACAGCTGCAGCTCCTGCGGTCACCTCTCGGCGGAATGGTCTGGCAGGTGCCCCGGATGCGGCAAATGGAACTCCTACAGGTTCGATATCTATGGAAGAAGCAAGCTTTAAAAATAAGAAAGGCGCAGTCGTCCTGGACACAAGCCTCTTTGTGAACCCGGACGTAAGGCGCAGTTTTGGCCCAAATCCCACGGCGGCGCTTGAGAACTTCCTCCAGCTTGCCTCCCAGGCGACGGCGTTCGAGTTCTACATGCCGCCTTCCATCTTCAATGAGCTAAAGAACTTCATAGAGCCTGAGAAGATCCCCGGGGAGCTGTTCGTGTACCTGCACCAGAAATCGCCAAAGAAATTCGAGCTCACCACACCGGCCTACCTGCTTTATGAGCTGGTCGAGGACATCAGGGAGCGTGTGAACCGCGGGCTCAGGCTGGCGGAGCGCGCGGCCAGGAACCCGGAGGGCAGGGGGGTGGATGAGATCGTGCAGGACCTCCGGCGCAAATACCGCGAGGCGCTGCGCGAGGGCATCATAGACAGCAAGGAGGATGTTGACCTCGTCCTTTTGGCGATGGAGCTTAACGGGCTCCTGGTCTCCGCCGACCAGGGGATCATCAAATGGGCGGACAAGCTGGGGATAAGATGGCTGGTGCCCGAGAAGTTCAAGCAGTACATGGAAGGCCTCATAAAGAAAACCAAAGACCTCGCCCTTACGGAAAACGTGGAGGAAAAGGCAGACTAGGTCCGCCCCCATTCCCCGGAGAGAGATAAAGGAATGGGGGCGGCTTTTATTTGGCTGTTATGCCTCTTTTGCCTTTCTCCAACCGGCCTGCGCCAGGCGTACCATGCGGCCGGACGCCCATTTCCTGAACTCAAGGATGTATCTCTGCCGGTCTTCACTGCAGATCTTCAGAAGCTCCGCCTTTTCCGCAGCCGAGTCCTCCACGTCCCCCGGGTAGACGCCCTTCCAGGTGCAGTATCCCTCGTCGAAGAGAAATTCAGGTGTGAGGTCCTCACGGGGAAGAGACTTTTTTGACGCGGCCGCGAACCTGGCAATCTCCATGTCGTAGTCGATGACCCAGCCGTTGTCCGCTATCATCGAAGAGCCATCCACGGCCAGGCTGGCGGAACATTCCGGGCAATATAGCCCCCTTATTATCTCCACCGGCATCGCGTCGTCCCTGAGGTTGAAGCTGGCCGCTGTCTTCCCGCAACTGCATGATATCTTGTGGTCCAGGCACATACCTTTTTACCTCCTTGCAGGGGCGCTTGTGGTTTTTTTGCCTTTGCATTCGGGGCAATACCCGTAGAACTCTATGTGGTTTCCGGTTATCTCGTAGCCAAAGGGGTCCGGCACCTCGAGGTCAAACACATGGTCTATATCGCTGACACGCTTGCAGTCCAGGCAGATGAGGTGATGATGGGGCCTGGTGTCAGGGTCGTATCTTTTTTTTGAAGGGTCAATTGTGAGCTCAAGGAGCTTTCCCCTGTCCCTCAATGAGGCCAGGGTATTGTAGACCGTGGCCAGCGACATGCCCGGAAACCGCCTGGACACCGCAGCATGGATGTCCTCGGCCGAGGGATGGGCCGTGTTTCCGTCCAGATAGCCCAGTATCGCCATCCTCTGGGGCGTGAGCTTAAGCCCCAATTCCTTGCATATGTCCTGCGCTTTCGTGTTTTTTTCTCTCATTTAAGATTAATTCTAAATTGATAATTATTATTTGTCAAGGGAAAGAAAACGAAGGGGGAATGTGGAATTGCCGGTTCCAGGAAAGGGAAAAGATGAATTTCTGATGTTTCCTCTTTCAAAGCGCCTCGAACCTGCTACAATTTTTAAGGAAAAGAGGGAGTTTGTTCCGGGAAAGAAAAAAGAAAAAGGGAATGGAAAAGATAAAACAAAATCTTCCGCAGGGAGGCATCCGATATGGTTTTTTCTTCCAGGTCATATGAGTATGTCATCATAGGCGCCGGGCTTGCAGCGGCTTCGGCCATTGGCGGGATACGGGAAATGGACGGAAGCAGGCCTGTCCTTCTGATCGGGGCCGAAAAGCACCCGCCTTACGATCGCCCTCCGCTTTCAAAGAAGCTGTGGTTTGGGAAGAAGAAAGTCGAGGAGATATTCATAAAAGACCGGAAGTATTACGAGGAAAACGGCGTGACCCTGCTTGAGGGCAGGAAGGCCGTTTCAGTAGACCCGCTGGAAAAGACTGTCACCGATGAAAAGGGGGAAAGGCATTCATATAAAAAGCTTCTTATAGCCACTGGCGGCATACCGCGCAGGCTCCACATTCCGGGCGGGCAGATGGAGGGCATCTGTTATTTCAGGACGCTCGACGACTACCTGGCCATAAGGGAAAAGAGCCGCTCAGGCTCGACCGCGCTGGTGATAGGCGGAGGTTTTATCGGCTCGGAGCTTGCGGCGGCCCTGAATGTAAACGGCGTGAAGGTGACGATGCTTTTCCCGGAAGGACACATCGCAAGCAGGGTCTTCCCCGCGTATCTTGGCAAGGCCGTGCAGGAGGAGTTCATCAGGAAGGGTGTGACTGTGCTGAACGGGGACAGGCCCTCCTCGATAGAGAAAAAAGGGGACGGCTTTCTGGTCCGAACCGAAAGGGGCAGAACCATCGAAGCGGAGGGCCTGATAGCGGGCATCGGGATATCGCCGGAAACGGACCTCGCCCGCAGCGCCTCTCTTAAGATCGAGGACGGCATCGCGGTGAACGAATACCTTCAGACCTCGGCCCCGGACATATATGCGGCCGGGGACAACGCGTATTTCCCTTACCTGGCGCTGGACAAAAGGATGCGCGTGGAGCACTGGGACAACGCCCTGAACCAGGGCAGACAGGCAGGCAGGAACATGGCGGACGCGCGGGAGCCTTATGAGTACATGCCATATTTCTTTTCCGACCTGTTTGAGTTTGGCTACGAGGCGGTCGGGGAGGTGGACGCATCTCTTGAAACCTATGCGGACTGGAAGGAAGAAAACAGGACGGGTATAATTTATTACCTGCGGGACGGCGTGGTGCGCGGGGCCATGATGTGCGGCATATGGGGGAAAGTGGATCAGGCCCGGGAGCTTATAAAAAAGAGGGAGCGTATGGACCGTATGAGCTTAAGCGGGGCAATACGGTAGTAAAGCGGAAAAAGGCAACGCCGTCTATAGCCGCAGGTTTTTTGAGGGCGTAGTTTTCTCCTGCCATTTGACAGGCTTGCGGACAAGCGGAGGTGATGTCATGGAGCTTTTGAAGGAAAAATGCGAACCCAGGGAAAAATGCCTTACTCCTCTTTCAAGGGAGGAGTCGGACGCGCTTTTAAAGGATGTCCCGGAGTGGAAGATAACGGACGGGCGGCTTCAGAGGGAATTTAAGTTCAAGGACTTCCAGGGGGCCATGGACTTTGTCAACAGGGTGGCGCGGCTGGCACGGGAGCAGGACCATCATCCGGATATTCACGTCTTCTATAACAGGGTGGTCCTCTCGTTTTATACCCACAAGGCAAATGCGCTTACAAAAAACGATTTCATAATGGCCGCCAAAATAAAGGAGATAGCACAGTCCTGAGGCCTGAGAATTTCCTGCGGGGCAAGACCGCAATTGTTACCGGGGCAGCAAGGAGGATAGGACGGGCCATCAGCCTTGCGCTTGCGCAGGCCGGGGCAGACATAATAATCCACGACCACCAGTCGCTACGGGGGGAGTGCGAAAAGCTCTGCGACGAGATAGACAGCTTTGGCGTAAGGGCAAGGGTCATAACGGCCGATTTCGAGGTGCCGGGGGATTACGAGCCTTTCATCGGCAAGGCGCACGGCGTGACCGGCAGGCTGGATGCGCTCATAAATAACGCGGCAATTTTCGAGGAAGATTCCCTGCATGGCGCAGACCACAAAAAGTTCACGCGCCACATGCAGATAAACGCCTGGGCGCCCCTTGTCCTGAGCGCGGATTTCGCGCGGCTTGCCCTGAAGGGGCAGATAATAAACATCCTGGACACGCGGGTCAGCGGCTTTTTTGACCGGAAGCACGTCTCCTATGTCCTGAGCAAGCATTCCCTGCACATCCTTACAAAGATGATGGCGCTGGAGTTCGCCCCGGCAATAAGGGTGAATGCCGTTGCGCCCGGTCTCATATTGCCGCCGCCCGGAAAGGACGAGGGCTATTTGAAGGAGCTGGCGCAGACGGTGCCCCTGAAAATGCATGGAAGCCCCGAAAATATCACGGACGCGGTGCTTTTTCTGCTTGGCAATGACTTCATAACCGGCCAGGTCATAAACGTTGACGGCGGATATCATCTGAAGGAGAATGTGTGATGGACCGGATAGTGATCAGCGGCCTGAACGTCCGCTGCATCATAGGGGTGGGCGAGGAGGAGCGCAGGGAAAGGCAGGATGTGCTCATAGACGTCTCCCTGTATGCGGACCTGGAGAAGGCCGGCAGGAGCGACCGGTTCGAGGACGCGGTGGATTACCGCGCCATTAAAAAAGAAATAATGAAAATGGCCGAAAACTCCAGCTATTATTTGATCGAGGCTCTGGCGGAGGCGGTGGCCGGGGTCTGTCTGGGGCATCCGGGCGTTGCACGGGTCAGTGTGCGGGTGGAAAAGCCGGCCGCCCTCAGGTTCGCAAGGAGTGTGGGAGTGGAGATAACAAGGGCCAGGACACCATAGGGCATGGCCAGGGCCTATATCGGCATAGGGTCCAACATCGAACCGGAGGAAAACATAAGAAAGGCCCTGGGGTTCCTCTGCCTGCACGCCTCCGTAAAAAGGATTTCCACCGTCTACCGTACGCCTGCCGAGGGGAGGCCATGGCAGCCTCCTTTTTACAACCTGGTTGCCGAAGTAGAGACCAGGGCGGCGCCTGAAGAGCTCAAATTCGGCATTCTCCGGCGGATAGAGGCATCCCTGGGCAGGAAGAGGACGAAGGACAAGTCCGCGGCCCGGACCATCGATCTAGACCTTCTGCTTTACGATGAAATGGTCCTTAGGAGCGGGCGCCTGAACATTCCCGACCCGCAGATAGAGCTGCGGGCGTTCGTGGCCCTGCCGCTTGAGGAGCTTTCACCGGGGCTAAGGCTTCCGGGCTCCGGCCTGCCGATCGCGGCCATCGCCTCGTCCCTGGACAAAAGCGAAATGGAGCCGCTTAAACAATACACTGAGGCGTTAAGAAAGGAGATCTGCGATCATGGACGTGGAGAAGGTAAAACGGCTTACAAGGGAACTCCTGGTTGAAATGGGGGAGGACCCTGAGCGCGAAGGGCTGCTGGACACCCCCCACAGGGTGGCCGAGTCGCTTAGGTTCCTGACCTCGGGCTACGGGCAGGATGCCGCCGAACTGATCCACGGGGCGTGTTTCAGGCAGGAGACCACGAGCATGATCGTCGAGCGGAACATAGAGGTCTACAGCCTGTGCGAACACCACATGCTGCCTTTTTTCGGCCGCTGCCATATCGGCTATATCCCAAGGGGAAAGGTGTTTGGCATAAGCAAGCTTGCCCGCCTTGTGGACATGTTCTCCCGGCGGCTGCAGATACAGGAGCGGCTGACAGAGCAGATCGCCTACGAGATCCAAAATGCCATTAACGCAGACGGAGTGGGCGTGATGATAGAGGCCAGGCACCTCTGCATGATGATGCGGGGCGTGGAAAAACAGAACTCCGTGCTCATGACCTCATCACTGCTTGGCGTCTTTCGCAGCAATCCGTCAACCAGGCAGGAATTTTTATCGCTTGTGTCCAGGCCTACGGTCTGAAGGCCGTGAAAAAATGTCATTTTCCTCCGGATTTATCCAGGGATATTGGCAGGGGATCAAAACCAGGCTCCCGGCCTTGCGGGAATTCCGGATTGCGGATTTCATTTGGAAAAATAGACAACGAGGTCAAAAATGACCGCCCGACAGGCTGAAGGCCAGCACCGAGAGAACAAAAATGGTGACCAGGACATAAAGCAGGTCCCGCTGCAGGGCGAAGGCCAATATGCTGAATGCCACCCGCGCGACCGGCGTGGATATCAGAAGAAGAAGGCCCAGCTCTATAAGGCCCTTGCCTCGCCGGGAAACGGCGTCTCTCACTATCCCTCCCACGCTTCGCAGCTGCGCTGGCTCTCCCCGGAAAGCCTTATAGCTCGCGGCGGTACGGCCATATTTCGCAAGATAGACCATCCCTCCGGCCAGCACCATGAGCGCGGCTGTCAGGACCCCGGCCCAAAGCAGATGGCCTATGATGCGTCCTATCTGCCTGTCAGTCCACGAGAATTTTTTATTTTCCGGGGCGGTCATAGATTTCCCGTCAGCCCCCTGTATATCATCTCAAACGCGAGTATGAGGATCACGAAACTGAACAGGTGGCGCAAAGCCGCAGTGGGCGCCTTGACCAGGACCCTGGAGCCAAGATACGCTCCGGCAAGCACGCCAAGCATCACGGGGAACGCAAGCCCAGGGTCTATGTAGCCGCGGTTCAGATAGACCCCGGCGCTTGCAGCCGCCGTAACCCCGATCATGAAATTGCTGGTTGTCGTGGAGACCTTGAAGGGGATGCGCATCATCTTGTCCATTGCTATAACCTTCACCACGCCCGCCCCTATGCCCAGCAGGCCGGAAACGGTCCCTGCGCCAAACATCATGGCGAAGCCGGCAGGCACGTTGTGCACATAGTAGTCCTTGCTGCCCTCCCGCGTGGGATAGCTGGAATTCATCTTCAGATATGACGCAATCCTGTCCCGGCGGTAATCCAGAGGGCCTGGGCGCGGCGGTCTTGCCGATGCGATGGCGGAATAGATCAGCAGCAAGCCGAATATTATGGCGATGGCCGAGGTTGGTATCTTCTGGGCCAGAAAGGCCCCTGCAAGGGCCCCGAGAGTGGTCGCCATCTCAAGGAACATCCCGATCCTTATATTGCTTTGTCCCTCTTTCACATAGGAGGAAGCGGCACCGGAGGAGGTCGCAATGACGGATATCAGCGAGGCCCCGATGGCATAGCGGATGTTGACGCCAAAACCCAGGGCCAGCAGAGGCACTATCACAACGCCGCCGCCAAGCCCCGTCAGCGCGCCGAAAAAACCCGCTACCAGGGAACCCATCCAGAGCAGAAGAGTAAAGACGGACGTGCTCATGGAACGATTTTACCAGCAGAGGGCGCCGGCGCCTATAGGATATGCGAAATGTCTTAAGCTAAAGCGCCGCGGTTCCCCCCGCATTCACTTTTTATTCCGTCCAGAAGGGTCCCTATCTGCTCAGATACGCTCTCCATTTCCAGATATGCCTGCTGCGCCCTTGCCCTGTCGCCCGCGTTGAAGGTCCGGATGGCCTCCTTTGCCAGCGCGTGTATCTTCGAGTGCGGGCCGTCTATCTCCCTGAAATTCCGCATCTGTCCGCACATTCTCATCCCCTCTCCAAAATACCATTGGCCGAACCTGCAATTGTGATGGTCCGGCACCTGGGAGGGGTCCATGGAGATGTCCCCCTTCAGGCAGGCCGCTATCTTGCCTGTGAACACCCTGTGGTCGGTCTTTGCGGTGTCCAGTATCATCAGCTCGCCGCCCCTCGTCCTGAAGACCGCTGTTGAGTTCCTCAGGTCCTCAACGACCTTCGTAAGGGAATTCACCTCGTGCATTACATCGTCCGACATTTTCTGCGTATCGGACGATATCCTGGAGGTTTGCTCAATGTTCCTGGCCACCTCTTCGGATACCGCCGACTGCTCTTCAACGGCGGTGGCTATGCTGGCTATCTCGTCCTTCACCATCTGCACGTCCTGAACTATGTGTTCCAGCGAACTGCCGACCTTCATAATGTAATCCCGCGCCTTGGTCACCTCGCCTGAGGCTTCCGTCATGCTCCGCGCCGTCTCGGAGGATTCCGCCTGGATGGCCCCTATTTTTTCGGAGACCTCCACCGTCGCCCGTATCGTCCTTTCGGCCAGCTTTCTTACCTCGTCGGCGACAACGGCAAATCCCCGGCCCTGCTCCCCGGCCCTTGCCGCTTCGATCGCCGCGTTAAGGGCCAAAAGGTTTGTCTGGTCGGCTATCTCCTTGATCACGGTCACAATGTCGCCTATCTCGGCGGCCCTTGCATTCAGCTTTTCCACCATTGAGGCAAGCTCCAGCGTTGAATCATAGACCCTGTTTACTGTGCCCACCGCGCCCGCGGCTATCCCGTTGCCGTCATTGGCGGTCCTCATTGCCTCTTCCGATCTTCCGGTGGCCGCGGAGGCATTCTTTGCTATGTCTATTATCGTCTGGCTCATCTCCTCCGCCGCAACGGCTATCTGATGGGCTTGCGAGGACTGCTCGAGCGCCCCCCCGGCCATCTTTTCCGCCCTGGCCCTCAGAACATCCACCGCGGATATAACATTGTTGCCAGACAGGAGTATTTTGTTCACTGTCCCGCTGAATGAGGAGGCCATGCCGTCCACCGCACAGGCCAGGGTGTTGACCTCGTCGCCTTCCCCCCCCACGGATGGATCGACCCGCAGGTTTCCTTTGGATATCTCCTCAATATCATTTTTAAGCCTTTCAAGAGGAGATGCTATTTTCCTTTGTGCGATCAGCCATATGGCGGCCAGACTGGCAAGATCAAGGGCAAAAAAGGCCAGTTGTGCAATATTTGCCTGTGCCCCCGCCCCGTGCCTGAAGAAAACCAGGGTGTCAAGAAAAGACAGGGCCAGAAGCGCAAGCACCACAATCCTGAGTTTTACGTTAATTTTCATGACATTTTCTCCCATTTCCCTCCCGGAAAAAATTTTCAAGTCTCCCAAGTTTTCCGTGCTGCATTTATTACTCTTTATCTATTATCGGAATTGTTATAAGATTTCTTAAATTTTGAATTTTAGACAACCTTATAATTAGTTAAAAAATATTGAAACTCTCCTCTCCGAAGGCCAAGGCAAGGAGCGCTATCCCTGAAAAGAAAGGCAATCCAGGAAGACTATAATTTAATCATAAGGGGCATATTGGCAATGTTTGGGCTCAGAGCCAGACGGCCGATCGTCCAAAAAAGAAAAAAGCCGCTTTAAACAAAAAACCACAAAAGACAAAAAACCTCGCATAAAAGGCGGCATCACGAAAAAAGTTTCGGGGTGGCGGCAGTATTTTTTTCCGGCGCTGCAAAAATAGTAGAGGTGTGAGCCAGGGTTTTTAAAAAAAAGGAATTGCCCCCAGGAGGTGGCGCATGAAAAGAATTTGGATACCGTCATGCCTGTCACTTTTTTTATTTGTTTCCTCCGGGCTGGCGCGTTCAACCGGTTATGACAGCGCCGTCCGGGTTAAAGTCCTTCTAAAGTCAAATAAAGCTGAAAACGGGCAGCCCATCCGGTATTTGAAAACAAAAAATCCTGAAATAACCGTCCTGGACGTTGTATTGCCGCCAGGGACGGAAACGGGGTGGCATTTCCATCCGGTGCCTGTGTACGCCTATGTCCTGTCCGGGACGCTGGAAGTAAAAATGGCGGAAGGGAAGCCGCGCCGCTTTAAGGCAGGTGACGTGATCATCGAGCCCTTGAACACGCCTCATGATGGCCTGAATACCGGGGAAACGCCGGCGCACCTCATTGTTTTTTATACCGGCGAGGCCGGCAAGCCGTATGTGATCAGGCTGTCCGGACCGCTCCCGGGGAAAAAGCGTAAATGATCTGATGGCGGTAAGCCTTCGCAGGGTTCATGCGATGAGAGTCCCGTTTGCGGTGATGCATTCCGGTCTGCCTAAATGTTAAAATGGAACAAGGCATAAAGGCTTTAAGCATGAGTGCTCAAGAGGTAATTTAGACGGACAGACTAAGACCGCAAACTTCCATCCTTTGTGCAAAAAAATTCCCCCGCCGTAGATGTTTGTGCTGGCGCCAGCCAGAAAGAAAAAGAACATGAATGTGCCCTCCGGTTTTCTAAATATTTCCATGGAAACGGGACCTGGGAAAAGAAAAAGCCTGCCGGGCGAGCCTTGCATTTTGAGGCAGCCTTCGGATGAAAATGTTTTTGTTTTTTCCCTATCCCGGGCGGGGTTGAGCGGTCTTTTTGGCTGAAAACGGCGGCCGGAGCGCTGAACGATCAAAGGAGTTTTTTGGCAAAATGCAAAAGACAGGAAAACAGGAAAAACTTGGCGGCGCGGACGTAGGGGAACTGGAGGATATCTGCGCGCGGCACCGGAAGGAAAAAGGCGCCGTTATTTCCATACTCCAGGAGATACAGGACGTGTTCGGCTATATTCCGGAGGACTGCATCAATTTTGTCGCGGCCAGGATGGAACTGCCGGCGAGCCATTTTTACGGTGTGGCCACTTTCTATTCCCAGTTCCATTTCAGCCCCAGGGGTAAAAATATAATAACCGTCTGTTGCGGGACGGCCTGCCACGTAAAGGGCTCCGAGAACCTCATAAGCGTACTGGGCAGAGAGCTTGGGATCCCAGAGGGGCGGGAGACCTCCGCGGACCAGAATTTCACCCTGGAGAAGGTGAACTGTGTGGGGGCATGCTCCATCGCTCCGGTCATTATCATAAACAGGACCGTCCACGGGAAAACGAATGCGGACACGGTGGCAAAAGAGGTAAAGAGACTAAGGGGCGCGAAGGATGGAAAACAAGGTGGAAAAGATTGAAATAAAGGTGTGCATGGGCCCCGTCGGCATCACCGCCGGCGGCCCGGCGGTGCTCGATGCGTTCGGGGCCGAGCTGGAGCGCGCAGGCGTTTCGGCCAGGCTCGAAAAAAACTGCACAAGGCACAAGGTGGGCTGCAAGGGTTTTTGTTCGAGGGACGTCCTTGTGGACGTGGTAATGGACGGGCGCAGGACGACTTACCAGTATGTAAAACCTCATATGGTGGCCAGGATCGTGCGGGAGCATATCATGGGGGGCGTGCCCGTTGCTGACTGGGAGGTTAATGAGGATTACCGCACCTTCCATGACAGGCAGGTAAAGGTGGTCCTTTCCGATTGCGGCGAGATCGACCCCGAAGAAATAGGCGCCTACATTGAGGCGGGCGGGTACGAAGCGGTCAGGCGGGTGCTGGCCGGGATAACCCCCGAAGAGGTGATAGAGGAGGTAAAGCGGTCGGGCCTCAGGGGCAGGGGCGGCGCCGGTTTCCCCACCGGATTGAAATGGGAGGCGGCAAGAAAACAGCCTCCCGGGCTGAAATACATCATCTGCAACGCAGATGAAGGGGACCCGGGGGCTTTCATGGACCGTGCCGTCCTTGAGGGCAACCCGCACTCCGTCCTGGAAGGCATGATCGTGGCCGCATATGCCATCGGCGCGGAAGAGGGCTATGTGTACATAAGGGCGGAATATCCGCTTGCTGTTGAACGCCTTAAGAAGGCCATCGGGCAGGCCCGGGAAAAAAGTTTTCTCGGGAAGGATATCATGGGGACGGGCCTCAATTTCGACATCAAGATAAAGCTCGGGGCCGGAGCGTTCGTGTGCGGCGAAGAAACAGCACTGATAGCAAGCATCGAGGGGCAGAGGGGCATGCCGAGGGCAAAACCTCCCTTCCCCGTGGCAGGCGGGCTCTGGGGAAGGCCTACAGTGATAAACAACGTGGAGACCCTTGCCAACATCCCTTATATCATAAGGCGCGGGGCGGACTGGTTTTCCTCCATGGGCACCGAAAGGTCGAAGGGGACGAAAGTATTTGCGCTGACCGGGAAGATAAGGAACACGGGCCTCATAGAGGTCCCCATGGGGATGAGCATGAGGGAGATAATCTTTTCAATAGGGGGAGGGATAGAGGGCGGCAAAAAGTTCAAGGCGGTGCAGATGGGCGGGCCCTCGGGCGGCTGCATACCCGAGCACCTGCTTGACGTAAAGGTCTGCTACGAAAATCTGATGAAACTGGGGGCTATAATGGGCTCCGGCGGCATGATCGTTCTGGATGAGGACGACTGCATGGTGGAGGTGGCGAAATACTTCCTGAATTTCACCCAGATGGAGTCTTGCGGGAAATGCGTGCCCTGCCGCATCGGTACAAAAAGGCTTTACGAGATACTGGACCGCATTTCAAAAGGGGAAGGCAAAGAGGACGACCTGACTCTTCTGGAGAGACTTTCAAGGGATGTAAAACTGGCCTCCCTTTGCGGGCTCGGCCAGACCGCGCCGAACCCGGTATTGAGCACACTCCAGTATTTCAAGAGCGAGTTCGAGGCCCACATACAGGAGAAAAAATGTCCCGCAAAGGCCTGCAAGGCACTCAGCGTCTTCCGCATACGGAAGGATCTGTGCAAAGGCTGCGGGGCCTGCATGAGGGCCTGCCCGGTTGCCGCCATCAGCGGCAGGCAAAAGGAGCCCCATGCAATAAACCGGGGCATATGCATCAAATGCGGCGGTTGTTTCGACGTCTGCAAATTCGGTGCCGTCCGGAAGGGCAAGGATCAAAAAAACGGAAAAGGTAAAAAAAGGAAGCTCATTTCAACATAAATTTTAGGGGGTGCCGGCAGCCGGCACCCCCTTTCCCGATCCATCCCGCGGCCGGATTCCGGCATTAATGGAATATGACGCCGATGCCGCTTCCAAACCCGCCCAAAGACCCCGGGCTGTAAACGTTGGTCCATGCAGAGCCGTCCGTGGAATCGAAAATGGCGCCTGCGTAGCTAACGCTGTTAAAGCCGGCCACAACGTACACTCCCTTTCCGTAGACGACGCCGGAGTAGCTAAAGCCGGAGCTCGTATCGATTGAAGCCGTGCTCCAGCTCTTGCCGTCAGCGGAGGTGAGGACTCCGGAGCCCGTTACCAAAAAGTTGCTGTTCGCAAAATAGGCCCCTCCGCTTGAACAGTTGAAACTGGCGCTGCTATATGATGAAGTCCAACTGGTCCCATTTGTGGAGTACGAGATGGAGCAGGCCGGGCTCTGCTCGTCCGGCATCACATATACGCCGCTGCCATAAGCCGGCGTGGAATACTCCGTCCCGGCCTGTGATACGGATGTCCAGGTGGTGCCGTTGCCGGAGTAAGCATATTCGCCATTGCCCGAAACGAAGAAATAGCCGTTTGTATAAACGGCGGCGGAGGGGGTGAAAGAGACAGCCTGGGAGTGCCATGTTGTCCCGTCATAGCTGTCGATGTACCCCCCCATCGAGCCGACCTCCGCTACCGTGTAAACTCCGTTTCCAAAAGCGGCCCCGGCGATGCTGTAGACGTCTCCGCCGTGGGTATTGCCGGAGTATGCGCTCCAGCTGGAGCCGTCTTTTGACACATAATACTGGTCCGCGTACTGGTCTATCGCCATGAACGTGCCCGTGCTATTGTCAAAAGCCAGGCCATCGACCGGCTCGCTGCCTGAAGAAGTATAGGCCTGGGTCCAGTTCTGACCGTCCGGGGAGGCAAGGATCGCCCCTTTGCCGGCAACCCCTGCCACAACGAAGTTGCCGTCTCCATATGCGGCGCCCGTAAATTTCGCAGAGCTGCTTGATCCGTTATAAACAAGGCTCCAGTGCGACCCGTCGGTTGAATCAAGTATGTTGGAGCCCGCCCATGCAATGAACTGGCCGGATGAGCCGGAATTACCGGAAGACCCGCCGCCGGACTGTGTGCCGGAGCCGTTGCCCGGGGGGTTGCCGGAGCCGCTGTTGTTGTTCGGGGCGTTTACGCTTATGGCGATGGCCACCGGGCTTGTCACGCTATAGACCGCCTGCTGGCCGGTTGACGGATATATCACGATTACCCCGCCCACCCCGTTGCCGGGAACGACCCAGGCGTCTCCCGAGGGGTCAAAGGCTATAGTCCCCTGGGATGGCAGCGCGTAGTATCCCATATTGTAATCATTTATCTGGGAACCCGAAGGACTCCATTTGATGGCATACGTGCCTGCATCGCCGCCGGTCCAGACATCGCCTGAGGCGTCAATTGCAACTGTATCCGGCCCGTATCCGGCATTAAATTCGGAATATGTCTTGGACGTTGCATTGAATTCGCCCACGCCCGCCGGGGCCTTTACGCCGTCGCTATTGTCCATGTCCCAGACGTTTCCGGAGGTGTCAACGGCAACTGCGGACAGCTGGCTGCCGCTGAAGGGCCCATACAGAAGCGAACCCGAAGGGGTTAATCCCGTTAAATAGCTTCCCGTATAGGAAGGCCCGGCAACGCCGATGACCCAGATATTTCCCGCAGGGTCTATTGCTATGGGGCCGGGACTTTCCGTTTTGCCATTGGTCAAGGTATGCAGGTCGATCTTCTTTTCTATTGAACAGTCAGAGGGGTTAAGCTCGACAATGGCGCCATGCCAATCATAATCCGTATTATGGCTTGCCACCATACTGTTTCCATAGGGCAGCCAGTCGGTTGTGCTTACCAGGCCGTACGTGTATCCGAATTCGTCGGTGACCCAGATGTTTCCGGAAGAGTCTGCGGCAACGTAATTTGAGTCCAGCGAGTCCATGTACGCGCTTCCGTCCCCGGTGTTTAGACTGCAGGTCTGCAGATGATTGCCCGACGAGTCAAGCTCGGTGACAACCGCGTCTCCCGCCACCCATACGTTGCCTGATTTGTCTATGGCGATGGAGTCAGGATCATTGCCCACGGTATAAGTGCCTATCTTGTTGCCCGACGAGTCAAGCTTCGTAACAGAACCTGCCGTCCCGGGAGTTGCCGGCTTGTCCACAACCCAGACCGAGAAGCCGGGGGTGATGGAAAACGTGGCCGGTATATTGGATATCCCGGAGGAAAGCGGCTGCTTTTCCAGATTTTGCAGGTTCGACTGGCCGTTATTGTCCAGGGTGCCGGAGATGTTTATCGTGCCGCCGCTGCCTCCCGTGAAGGTGAAATTGGAAAAGGAGAAATTGCCCCCGTCTGATGCGGCCCCTCCCAGCTCTTTGCCGAAATTGGACGGATTTTTGCCGATATAGTTGCCCAGGTCTTTGAGCGCCTGGCTGTAGCTTTCCCCGGATTGGCCCGAGACATCGTTTGCAAGCTCCTGCAGTATGCTGTTCAGCTCCGCCATAAGCTGCTCAAGATTGGTCTGCCCGGCAGGGTTGGCGGAGGATATTCCGTTCAGGCTGTTGCCTGAAAGTGCCTGGAATATCTGGCCCAGCAGTGAAAGCATCTGGTTGAGGGCGGCCTCGACCTGCGTGGAATTGAGGTTTTGGTTCAGAGCCCCGTTTGAAAACAGCATCTGGCCGATGAGCGTGGTAACCGGTGTTATGAATACCTGGTGCGAAGCCCCGGGGGCAAGAAACCCCACCATGTCCGGCGCGCCTGTGCTGCTGCCGTTGTTGTCGAATGTGCCGCCTGTGACAAAAAGTATGTAGTAGTCTGAAGAATTGTAATTGGGAATGCTTAAGGAGAAGCTGCCATCCGCTCCGGTTGAGCCAGTGCCCACTTTGACGAAGCCGCTGGAGGTAACCTGGTAGACCGTTATGGATGCGTTTGCGACAGGGCCGTCAATCACCTTGCCGCTTATGGCGGCCGTGCCGCCTCCTCCTCCGCCCCCGCAGCCCGCAAAAGAGAGCAGAAGGACCGGCAATATAAGCCAGATCAATGCTTTTTTGATTCCATCAAATTTTGTCTTCATGTTTTCCTCCCAGGGCGGATACCCCGCCTTTAAAGATTTTTTGGGAAATCCTTATTTTTCACGGGCCTGTTTTTTTGGATGCCGGGCCGGTGCATGCGGTTTCTTTAATATCTCGGAAAGCTCGTGGATACTTGAAAAAACGGCGGGTTTTTTCAAGCCGAAGCCCTCCATAAGCCCGGAGATGACCTCTGCGTCCGATCCGTCCCGCCTGTAAATGTGTATTATGTAGCTTTCCAGCTAGCGCCTCCTTCCCTCCAAAGAGCAAAAGAACTGGGTGGAAAGGATTTTTTCCCATCCGGTTTCCTGATGTGCGCTTCGCATAAATCGCTGCCCAATCATTATTTGGCTCCCCGGCTTTTGGCGGTCAACAGTTTTTGTTTTGTTTTTTAGCGGATTTTATAATGTGGGTACCCACAGATGACCCACAAATGTGGCCGTCTGTGAGATGGGAGGAAGAGTGCTGTCGTCTGTTTGGAAGAAATGCATGCTCCGGCCAGGTTAAATATTTATTTTTTTGTAAATGTTGTCCGTAGCGGGGGAAGTATCGATGCCCAGGGACGCCCGGAGCGCCTTTTTGCATTGCCTGTACGTCCTGGCGGCCTGGGCGCGCCTTCCAAGGTTTATCTGGCACAGCATCAGGTCCTGATAGAGCTCTTCGACCAGGTTGTCCAGCTCCAGCGCTTTTTCGTACTTCCGGGCGGCCATTTCCCATTGCCCGCGCTGCTGAAGATGTTTTCCGGCTTTCATGGTGAGCCGGAGCAGGGCATTTTTGACTTTTCCACGGGCCGCAATTGCCCAGGCCTGGCCAGGGTCGGCCGGAAGAAAATCGCCTTTATACAGTGCCAAGGCCTTTTCTGTAAGGTCCATGGCGGTCTCAAGCCCGCAGACGTCCATTGCCGTGGAGGGTTTTTTTTCTTTCAATCCGGCTTTTCTCCACCAGGTTTCGGCCCCGCTGATAATGCGCGTAATCGCTCTTAAGTCGGTCCAGCAATGTCTTTCGCCCAGCGTGACCAGACCGCCCCTGACCTGGACGGCCTTGGCCCCGATCATGCCCCGGAGCCGCGCACAGGTCATCTCAAAAGACTTATGGGCGAGATCGCCTTCGGCCTCGGGCCAGAGCAGGTCCGTGATTTTTCCCTCCGGGATGTCCCTCTGGCCCAGGGCAATCAGCATTTTGAGCAAGGCGAGAGGTTTTTGCTGCGGCTTGCCGTGGGGCTCAAGCGTATGGCCGCCAAGCTCGATACGGAATTCCCCGAGTGTATGAACCTTAACGGGCCAAGGCCAGTTTTCCACTTCCACCGGCCCGGCATAGTCCGTTAAGCCCCGTTTGAGGACCAGCTCCCGCGCATAGTGGGGCTCTATTTCAGCTTCGAGGGCCTTTGCGCAAAGCCCGGCCATTGCGGGCGGGTCCCACCACCAGATGAAACCGGGATAATTCCGCTCCCGTCCGATGCGGAACCCTTCACGAAGATATTCAAGGCCCTGCCCGTATTCGCCTTTATCGAAGCAGAACTGGGCTCGTGCCGAAATGCACATGAAATCGAATATTTTGGATCCGGCGGAAAGCTCCAGCGCGGCCCGGATATGTGCATCCGCCTGCTCGTGCAGGCCCATTGAATGCTTTATCTGCGCGGACCCGAAATGGCAGAGGGCGGACGCATAAGGGTATTTTGCGCCGGCGGCATATTTGAGCGCAGCTTCGGCGTGGGCCGAGGCCTGCACAAGGTTGCCGGCCAGGAATTCCCGGTATGCCAGGACGAAAAGAAAATGGCTCAAACCGATCCTGCCTTGTATGTTTGCCCTTTCTTTTCCCTTAAGGATTTCGTCGGCCTTTTTAAAATCGCCATTGGCAAGCGCGGCAAAGGCCCCAACCACAATAAAATGGTTCATGACCTTTATTCCTGCAGCCCTGGAAATTTCATGTGCGAGGGTGATTTCATCAAGCGCCCTGGCAGGAGAGGGGGTAAGGAACAGATTGTTTACCGCGCTAAGTGAAAGCCAGCTGATCTTGAAGAGGGGTGAGACATCGGACCTGCTTGCGGCTGTCCGGAATTCCTCTGTCAGGAGGAGGGACTTATTGAAATCCCCCCGCCACCCGTAAAAATAGGCCGCAAAGTTCAATGTCTGGATCTGGCAGGCGGGGTCGCCGTGATTTTTAGCAAGCACAAGCGCCTTCTCCGCCCACTTTTCCGCGTCGGGGTGCCATGGCCTCGTGGACACCATTGCGCACGTCATGCTTGCAGACACCCTGGCCTCGATCTGGCTGGATGGGAATTTGAAATCCGCTGCTGCCATGAGCGAGTAAAGGCGGTCGATCCAGCCGCCCAAATCGGAAAAGTCGTCCCATTCGTAAAGGTAGCTGTCCACAATGAAAGACCAGCAAAGAAGAGCTCCGGCCATATCCTCACCGGACAAGCAACCTGTATTTTCGCCTGATACGAATGTCCGGAAGGCCTTTTCCAGATGCCCCCTGGCCCTGGAGGTGTCAGTCCCCATCAGGCATATGCCTGACCAGTAAAGGAGCCAGGGAGAGCCTTCAAGCATCTCACCGGGTATTTTCGATATCCATCCGTTCAGGGTCTGTATACGCCCCTGGGTCAAGAGGGTCTGCGCGTTTTTCAAAATGACCCTGGAAAGCGCCGCCCAGTCCTCGCACTCCATCCAGAGCTCCGCGGCGTCTCCGGTCTCTCCCGCCTCCTCCAGAAGAGCGGCCGAGGCCCTTTTCATCGCGAAGATATCTTCTTTTGAATATGTTTCGGCCGCCCTGGAGGCTAAAAATTCCCTGAACAGGGGGTGGAACTGGTAAACGGGCGGGGTATTTCGTCTTTCAATAAAATAATTGCTGCGGCTGAGTCTTGAAAGTATCTTCCCGGCCGTTTCCAGTCCTGTCAGTTTTCCCGCCAGTCTCTCTGGTATCTTCGGAAGGGAAGAGGCTTTAAGGAGAAATTCCACGGTGGACCCTTCCATTTTCTCAAGTATTTCGCCGGCGAAATAATCGAATATATTTTCAGGCCGGACAGAAGAAAGGCCTTCCGGCGTCCCGGCCATTTTCATTTCTTGCAGGAGAAGGGACAGGCCCGCTGCCCATCCCTGTGTCTTTTCATGCAGCTCAAGAATGGCATCCACGGAGACCTTTTTTTTGCCATAGGCATTTATGAACGCTTCTGATTCGGCCAGGCTGAACTTTATGGCCTCCCAGCCGATATGCTCCATCCTTCTGTTTGCCAGCATATAGACGAGCCTGGGCGGGGGCTCGCAGCGGCTTATCAGGAGGCATTGGATCCCTGCTGGGGCAAGGAGAACGGCCCTGGCTATTATTTCCTGAATTGAAGTGCTCTGCATGGCCTCCTGCGAGTTATCGAACACAAGGACGTGGGGCGGTTTTAACCGTCCGAACAGGGCCTCGAAGTAACCCGACGTAAATGCCGGAAGCCCTCCCGCGTACTCCGCCGTAAAAAGCGGCAGGGCCTTTCGGGACCTGCCCGGCAATCTTTTTGCCGCCAGTCCCATGTAATAAAAGAAGGTGGCCGGGTCTTCGTCCGTCCTGTCCATCTGGTACCAGGTGTGAGGGATCTTCAGGAAGCTCAGATAGCTGGCGGCAAGAGTTGTCTTCCCGGCCCCGGCCGGGCCGGATATCCATACGGCGGGACGGTCCCTCATTGAGTCCAGGGAGCGGAAAAGCTCTTCTCTTTTAAAGACGCCTGAGATGACAGGGCTCGTTATTTTTGACGGCTGCTCCGGACCTGTCATCATCTTCCTCCAGGGAAAAGTCAAACAACTTTGGCAATCTGCAAGAGCTATTATAGCGGATTGATGTTCCCTTCTTGCAAGGGAAGATAAAAAACTAAAAAATTAACAAAAATAAATATATCATGCGCTTGACAAGCTCCTTAAACTGCTCTACTTTTTTAATGAAATATGCCTGGCCTGCATTACCATCCGTGTAATCATGGAGGCATAACAAATGCAAGTAACGCGAAGGCAGTTTTTCAAGGTCTGCGCCGCCGGGATCGGGACTTCCAGCATTGCGGCCCTCGGCTTTTCGACCGATGCGCTGGCGGACGTGCGTGAGTTCAAACTCACCCGGAGCACCGAAACCCGCAATACCTGCCCCTATTGCTCGGTAAGTTGCGGGCTGGTCATGTACAGCATGGGCGACAAGGCCAAAAATGCCGAATCGTCCATCTTCCACATCGAAGGAGACCCGGACCATCCCGTGAACCGGGGCACCCTGTGCCCGAAAGGCGCCGCCCTGGTGGACTTCATCCACAGCCCGGACCGTCTCAGGCACCCGGAGTACCGCGCCCCCGGCTCCCGTGAGTGGAAGCGCATTTCCTGGGACGAGGCGTTTGAGAAAGTGGCCCGCCTTATGAAGGACGACCGGGACAAAAACTTCATGGCTAAAAACGGCGAGGGCGCCACGGTCAACCGCTGGCTGACCACGGGTTTTCTGGCAGCCTCGGCCTCAAGCAACGAATCCGGCTACATCACCCACAAGGTGGTCCGAAGCACCGGCATCCTGGTATTTGACAATCAGGCCAGGGTCTGACACGCGCCCACGGTGGCCAGTTTGGCCCCCACATTCGGACGCGGCGCGATGACCAACCACTGGGTGGACATCAAGAACGCCAATGTAATTATCGTTATGGGCGGCAACGCCGCAGAGGCGCACCCTTGCGGTTTCAAGTGGGTGACCGAGGCCAAGGCCCACAATCATGCCACCTTCGTTGTGGTGGACCCCCGTTTCACCCGGTCCGCGGCGGTGGCGGACCTCTACGTGCCGCTTCGCACCGGTACGGACATAGCTTTTCTGGGCGGGGTGATCAACTACCTGCTGAGCCGGGACAAGCTCCAGCATGAATACGTCAAGGCTTACACCAACGCCCCTTTCATCGTCAAGGAAGGGTACGAATTCAATGACGGCCTGTTCTCGGGCTATGACGAGGCCGCGCGCACTTATGACAAATCAACCTGGGCCTACGAGGCCGGGCCGGACGGCTATGCCAGGCTGGATGTGACGATGCAGCACCCCCGCTGCGTGCTGCAACTGCTCAAAAAACACTATTCGCGCTATACGCCGGAGGCGGTGAGCAACATCTGCGGCACTCCCGGGGACACTTTCCTCAAGGTGTGCGAGCTCATAGCAACAACCTCGGTGCCCGATCGCACACTGACCTTCCTTTATGCCGTGGGCTGGACCCAGCACTCCGTGGGCTCGCAGATGATCCGCACCGCGGCCATGGTGCAGCTGCTGCTTGGCAACGTGGGCATGGCCGGAGGGGGAGTAAACGCCCTCAGGGGCCACTCCAACATCCAGGGGCTCACCGACCTGGGGCTTATGTCCAACCTACTGCCCGGCTATCTTACCCTGCCCGGCGAAAAGGAGACCGATTACCGGAAATACATCGGCGCGCGTGCCTTCAAGCCCCTGCGTCCCGGCCAGATGGACTACTGGCAAAACTATGAAAAATTCCACGTCAGCCTGATGAAGAGCTGGTTTGGCAATGCCGCCACAAAGGACAACAACTGGTGCTTTGACTGGCTTCCCAAGCTGGACAAGATATACGACGTGCTCCAGGCGTTCGAGCTTATGCACCAGGGCAAGCTTAACGGCTACTTCTGCCAGGGCTTCAACCCCCTTGCGTCCATCCCAAATAAGGCCAAATTGACCGCGGCCCTGTCCAGGCTGAAATACCTTGTGGTGATCGACCCTCTGGACACGGAAACCTCGTGTTTCTGGGAAAATCACGGTAAATACAACGATGTGGACCCGGCCAGGATACAGACGGAGGTCATCCGCATGCCATCCACCTGCTTTGCCGAAGAGAACGGATCTCTCACAAACAGCGGGCGATGGCTGCAATGGCATTACAGGGGCGCACCGCCGCCAGGGGACGCAAAGCCGGATGCGGAGATAATCGCCGGGATATTCCTTAAGCTGAGGGATATGTACCGGAAGGAGGGAGGCGCCTTCCCGGACCCGATCCTGAGCCTTACCTGGGACTACGATATCCCGCACTCGCCAGCCCCCGAGGAGCTGGCAAAGGAGTACAACGGAAAGGCCCTGGCGGACCTGGCCGATCCCAAGGACCCGGCCAAGGCAGTTTTAAGAAAAGGGCAGCAACTGGACGGCTTCATCCAGCTTAGGGCCGACGGTTCCACGAGCTGCGGCTGCTGGATATTTTCCGGGGCGTGGACGGAGAA
The DNA here is from genome assembly GCA_021813765.1 of Nitrospirota bacterium. GTDB lineage: Bacteria > Nitrospirota > Thermodesulfovibrionia > Thermodesulfovibrionales > JdFR-88 > JAKAEG01. Next base: position 11,087 of record JAKAJM010000016.1, on the reverse strand, counting down.
GGGAAACATGATGGCGCGCAGGGACAACTCCGACCCTTCGGGCCTTGGCAACACGCTTGGCTGGGCGTTTGCCTGGCCGGCCAACCGGCGCATCCTCTACAACCGCGCGTCGTGCGACCCGTCCGGCAAGCCCTGGGACCCGAACCGCAGGCTTGTGTACTGGGACGGCAGCAAGTGGACCGGCTTCGATGTGCCGGACTTCAAGCCGGACTCCGCCCCAAGCGAGGGCATGGGCCCTTTTATAATGCAGCCGGAAGGGGTTGGGCGGCTGTTCGCCCTGGACAAGATGGCGGAAGGGCCCTTCCCGGAGCACTACGAGCCTTTCGAGACCCCCATCGGCACAAACCCGCTGCATCCGAAAGTTATAAACAACCCCGCAGCGAGGGTTTTCAGGGACGACATGAAGGACTTCGGCAAGAGCAGGGATTTCCCTTACGCCGCGACCAGCTACCGCGTTACCGAGCACTTCCATTTCTGGACCAAGCACACCAGGATATCTTCCATCCTTCAGCCGGAGCAGTATGTGGAGATCGGCGAAGATCTGGCAAAAGAGAAGGGGATCAAGGCAGGTGACCGGGTAAAAGTGCGGTCCAAACGGGGTTTTATCGAAGCGGTGGCGGTGGTGACCAAACGGATCAGGCCCCTTCAGGTAAACGGCGAGACCGTCCATCACGTGGGCATCCCTATCCACTGGGGCTTCAAGGGCATCGCCAGGAACGGTTATCTGGCCAATACCCTCACTCCCTTCGTGGGCGACGCGAACACCCAGACGCCGGAGTTCAAGTCGTTCCTGGTCAACATCGAAAAGGCATAGGAGGCGAAAAACCATGGCTCTTCAGTCCCTGGACATCACCCGCCGCTCCGCCACCACCACCCCGTCGCCCAGCCAGCGCAAAACGCAAGAGGTGGTCAAGCTGATAGACGTCTCCAAATGTATCGGCTGCAAGGCCTGCCAGGCGGCGTGCATGGAGTGGAACGACACCCGCGATAAAATCGGCACCAACCATGGCGTTCTCGACAACCCGATGGACCTGACCGCAAACTCCTGGACGGTAATGAGGTATTCCGAAGTCGAGACAGGCCGGGGCCTCGAATGGCTTATTCGCAAGGACGGCTGCATGCACTGCGCCGATCCGGGATGCCTCAAGGCTTGCCCCGCGCCGGGCGCGATCGTGCAATACAGCAACGGCATAGTGGATTTCCAGGAGGAAAACTGCATAGGCTGCGGCTACTGCATCACCGGCTGCCCGTTCAACATCCCCCGCCTTTCCGGTAAAGACGGCAAGGTCTACAAGTGCACCCTCTGCTCCGACAGGGTGGCGGTGGGGCTGGAGCCTGCCTGCGCCAAGACCTGCCCCACCGGTGCGATTGTCTTTGGCACGAAGGACGACATGATCCACCACGCGGAGGGCAGGGTGGCGGACCTGAAAAGCCGGGGGTTTGCCGAGGCGGGCATCTATGACCCCCTGGGGGTTGGCGGCACGCATGTGATGTATGTGCTCCAGCACGCCGATAAGCCGGGCATTTATCACGGTCTTCCCAAGGACCCTTCTGTCTCTGCGATGGTCACTCTTTGGAAAGGGGCGGTCAAGCCGATAGCCTCCTTTGCCCTTGCTGCGGGCGTCTTTGGCGCCTTTTTCCATTACGTGACCAAGGGCCCCAACGAGGTCTCGGAGGAGATTGAAAAGGAGTTCAAAGATGAAAAATGACCCGAAAAAACTGCTCAGGTTCACGCCAATGGAGCGCGCCAACCATTGGCTGACCGCAATAATCTTTTTTCTTGCGGCGCTGTCCGGGCTGTCTTTCTTCCACCCCTTCTTCTTTCCTTTGACCCAGCTTTTTGGCGGCGGCGTCTGGACGCGCATCCTTCATCCCTTCTTCGGGGTGGCGATGCTTCTGTCCTTTGGCGGCATGTTTTTCAGGTTCAAACAGCAAAACGTGATAACCCCCGCGGACCGGGAATGGCTGCGCCATGTCCGTGAAATGGCGGGCGGCGATGACCGGAACATGCCCGAAGCGGGCAAGTTCAACGGCGGGCAAAAGCTCCTGTTCTGGCTGTTTGCGGCCTGCATGGCGCTGCTGATCCTGTCAGGCATCGTTATCTGGCGCGCCTATTTTTCATTCCTGTTCCCGGTTGAGGCCGTCCGCGTGGCTTCGGTCGTCCACGCCGCGGCGGCGGCGGTCATGATCGCCCTCATCATTTTCCACATCTATGCCGCCATCTGGACAAGGGAGAGCATAGACGCCATGCTCTACGGACGGGTCAGGAGGGCATGGGCCAGGCAGCATCACCCGGCATGGTTCAGGCAGATGACCGGAGGAGAAAAATGAACACCGGCGCCCGCATCGTAAAACCCGGCCAGATCGAGCCTCCGGCCGAACGGATCCGCTTTCTTTTCCTGGCCGGGCGGGATATTTTTGCGCGGCGTGCCGGGCGGCTGCGTTTTTTTCGGTCAAATGGCCATTTTTTAGGAGATTACCTTGCCTTTCTTGCATTGCTTGCGGATGCACAACAAAAGGTTTTGGACCTGTTTTCCGGGCTGCCTCTGCCTGATTCCCGTGAACAGGCGCGATGCCGTGAACAAGGCGCGCCGCTTCTGGGATGCCGGTCCTGGCCGCGAAACCAGGCGTGGCGGCGCGGTCTGAAAACGATCCTTGAGCAGATGGGAGGGGCCGATCTTCCCGCTGCCGCAATCAAGACCATGGACGGCCTGCTTGATATGGGCGAAACGGTGCTCGAAGAGATGGCGGACAAAATATTGGCGGGCGAGCTGGCCGATGTTTCTCCCAGGGAGCTGCCGTTTGTTGCCGCCGCCCTGCAGGCCTACTGGGTGCACATGGCATCATCCCTGGGGGAAGATGCGTTTGGCAGGCCGGAACAGGGCGGCCTGTGCCCTGTGTGCGGTTCATACCCTTCTGCCGGCATCGTAAGCGGTACCGGGGCAAGGCAGGGACTGCGTTACCTTTCCTGCCCGCTTTGTGCCTCCGAATGGCACATGGTGAGGATCAAATGCAGCATCTGCGAATCCACCGATGGCATCAGCTATTATGCCCTGGAGGGCTCAAACGGCGCGGTCAAGACGGAGAGTTGCGGCACATGCAATTCCTATCTGAAAATGCTATATCTGGAAAAAGACCCTCAAATGGAAACGATGGCAGATGATCTGGCTACCCTCGCACTGGACATGCTTATGGACAAAGAGGGCATGGCGCGCAGGGGCCCGAACCTGTTTTTCCATCCAGGCTTGCCTTTCCCTCTGTAAGGCCGCTCCGCTCCCGCTTGTTCCGTAGCATCCGCCGCCGCACCAGCCGTCACTTATTCTCTCCCCTTTTAATCTGGGAAACCCCAATTTTTTCAAGATATAATTTATATCAAGGGGTTCGCAGTATCAGGGCAATCCTTTTGCATCATCGCCTTCAAAAAATTCAGTTTGGCATACCCTGGGAATGACGCGTTAAGGATCATAACAGAAGGTCCCATCGAGGTGCACCATGAAGACCGCATGGTTTTTTGTTTTGCTTCTGGTATTCTCAGCGTCCGCCGTAACGGCGGATGGCAGCTGCACTGCAAAGGGCCGTGGCGGAGCAAATATCGCGGAGATGCGTCTTCTTCTGAATTCCTTTGCCGCCCTCGGAGAAGGCCATATTGAAGATGTCCTGAGGGGCCTGAAGCTCTTGTCCGTTACGGACGAAGTGCGAAGCGGCAAATGGGAAGAAATGGAACCCTTGCTGTCCGAGTTCTCCAAAGGTGGAATAGAAGCGGCCGCCGTATGGTTTGCCAGGCCCGACGGCTCCTATTACACGGTCGAAAAAGGTTTTTTGACAGGGCAGAACATGCTTGATACCGGATTTTTTCCAAGGCTCATGGCAGGACAGCAGGTGACGGGAGACCTCGTCCTCAGCAAATCCACCGGAAAACGGGCCGCCATTGTTGCGGTCCCCGTGCGCAGGGGCGGCCGGGTTATCGGGGCCGTCGGCGTGTCCCTGTCGGTCGAGCGGATAAGCAGAATGCTTGATGAAAAAATGGCCCTTCCAAGAAATGTTGTTTTTTATGCCCTCGATCAAAAGGGGCAGGCTGCCCTCCACAGGATATCGGCGCTGATTTTTGCCTATCCTTCTGATCTGGGCAGTAAAAGTCTGGCAAAAACAGTCGGAGAGATGCTGGCAAAACAGGAAGGAGAAATGGCATATGATTTTTATGGGGAGAGGGTGATTGTCTTTAAAAAATTCCCTCTTACCGGCTGGATTTATGCGATCGGCATTATTACGGGGAAACCGGCGCGGCCCGGGGAGGAACTGCCCCCGATCCTGAATGAATTTGAGAAGGATATTACCGCAGCGCTAAATAAAATGGATGGGGACCTTGCAAAACTGGCGAAGGGTATTTCGGGAAGAGGCCTAAAAAGCACCGGGATAAGAAAGATGCTGTCCAGCCTCTGCAACTCTTACCCGTATGCGGTGGACTGTGCAGTAGTCAATCGCAGCGGCAAGCTGGTATTGATAGAGCCCAAGGAGTATCAGGGGTTCGAGGGCAGGGATATAAGCGGACAGGAGCAGGTGATCCGCCTCAGCGAGTCGCGCAGGCCGGTCCTCAGCAACGTTTTCAGGACAGTCGAGGGTTTTGATGCCGCTGACCTGCAATATCCCGTATTTTCTCCCCAGGGGGAATTCATGGGCTCCGTAAGTCTGCTCTTCAGGCCCGGATACCTGTTTTCAAGGATACTTATTCCGGTCCTGAGGGGAATGCCTGTGGAGTCATTCGCGATGCAGACGGACGGGAGGATCCTCTATGATGAAGACAAAAGCGAGATAGGCCGCATGCTGTTTACCGATCCGGTGTACAAACCTTTTCCTCAGCTCCTTGCCCTGGGGAGCCTGATCGCCAGGGAAAAAACCGGGTCCGGCAGCTACGAGTACAGGCAGAAGGGGCTGGAAAAGGTGGTTACGAAAGATGCGCACTGGACCACGGTCGGCCTCCACGGGACACATTGGCGGCTGGTGGTGATGCACGTCAGGGCAGGGCATGCCGTTTCTTCCGGCAAAAAAAACCTCGCGAAATACGGTCCGTCCGATGACGCGCTAAGGGCGCTTTCGGGGGATGCGGCCTTGAGGAACGCCATGTCCGGAAATGACATCGCAAAGGTCAAGGACATTTTCAGGGCCTTCTACTGGGCACATGGCGGGCTTTATTCCATACAGTGGCTTGACTCCGATGGGACAAACCGTTATGGCTATCCCGAAGAAAACAGCCTGATCAACACGGATATTAAAAACTCAAGGACGCCTTCGGCAGAGGCGATGCTCCTGGCGCTTGCCGGCAAGAAGGAGAGCTCGTTCGAACGTCCACTCGTGGAAGGGAAAAGGGGCGTTTTTTTCATGGTCCCGGTATTTAAGGGGAAAGACTATCTTGGGATGATATATACGATCAGGCTGAGGAATTAACGCCGTTTCCTTCATGGATATGGAACTGCCCTTCTTCATTGGCGGCTTACAAAGATAATGTGGATGCGGCAAAGCTCCTGATAGCAAAAGGCGCGGATAAGAACGGTTTAACGGCGCTGTTTTTTGCTTTGAAAGAAACTATAAGGACACCCAGCGAACCTCCTGGCCTCCAAAGGGGCGGATTGATGCGAACTGGGGTATAATTGCATGGTGGTGAAAGTGTTCTCATAAATTTTTCTTTTTTGCAAGGAGAATTGGAATGACGAGGGAATATAGCAGGTTTCTCCGAATCTTTACAATATGTTCTGCGATTTTTTTAGTCGTCTGCTCTTATGCGGCAGCCAGCGGGGCTGAAAAACAAGAGGTGACGGCGGCCGGCATTATAAAAAAACAAGGGATCACGTCATATATGTATGGAACACACGTGTTGACCGATGATAAAGGAAAAACATTGTATGCCTTGAGGAGCAGGATTGACCTGGACAAGTATATAAGCAGGAAGGTGATAGTAAAGGGCTATCTGGTTACAGGTTATCCCACAGATAGCGGCCCGGATTACCTGAATGTGAGGTCGGTTAAGCCGGGTCAACGAAACGAAAATTGAGCTTTCATGGAAGCCCATGGCGCGCGGCGACCTTCATGATGCCAGAGCTAAACCAGGAGCGATCGATCTTGCCGGAAAACTGGCCGCAGGCCTTGCCACCGGCCGCCTTAAGCACTTCAGTGGCCTTATTGCACAGTTCTAACCCCGCAGGCGTAGCACAGGGGTCGACTTAAGGCTTAAATAATGCTAAGAATCTGAATATAGCCCATGCCTGATTAAACCCGCAAAATTCCAAGGGAGGGGTCATGGTCAGATCAGCAACAATGGTCATTATAGTTTCCGCCCTTTTGCTTTTCCCGGTCATTTCTCAAGCTGGAACAAAAGCGGGCAATTTCGAGCTGAGCCCATTTGCAGGCTTTTACGATTTGCACAAGGCCGACAGGTTTGGCGGCGGAGTACGCTTTGGGTACGATCTTACGAATACATGGGGACTGGAGGCCGCCTATGAGTGGGCCGGTTCCGCAGAGGACCTGTACCATGCCGATATCCTGTATAATCTCATGCCCTTCAGGGAGCTTGACCCCTTTATCTTTGCAGGCGCGGGCCTGGCCCATCTAAGAACCGGTCCCTACAACACCGCGTTGGGTGAGATTGGCGTGGGATTTAAGTACGCAATCAGCGATACTGTGGGATTCAGGGTCGATGTCAGGGACATGCAGGAGAAATATAATGACGTGTTGACTACCGCAGGCCTTACATTTACCTTCGAGGAGAAAAAGCAGGCCAAAACAGAATATGTGCCCCCACCTCCTTACAGAGCGGAGCGAGACCATAGGTAATGACCTCTGCGATAATGGGCAAAAAGAGAAAGAGAACCAGGATGCGGGAAGGATCTGGAATGAGGGGTTTAAAAATACCGAAAGGATGATATATATCACTTGTACACAAAACAGTCACCCCCGCAAATATCGCAATGGACTTTTCTCTTGTAGAAAGCACTTAAAACGGTTTTTTGGGGCTGAAACGAAACTTGTTTCATGGCGAGAGCTATGCGGATAGGAAGGCCGGTCCGGCGAGTAGACCATTTTTAGATTATTGTATTACAATTATTGAGTTTCAATTATTGAAATACAATAAAAACGTTGATCAATGAGAGTAAAGACCGGTCTGGATCTATTTGAAAGCCGCTGGCCCAGGGCGCTTTCCGGGGCGCGCGTGGGGCTCCTGGTCCATCCAGCCTCCGTCAATAGCCGGCTTGCACATGCTGTCAGCCTGTTCATGAAATCAAAAAAATGCCGCCTTTCGGCCCTCCTGGGTCCCCAGCACGGCATTTATGGACAGACCCAGGACAACATGATCGAGTGGAGCGGCTTCAAGGACGGCGCTACGGGCCTCCCGGTTTTCAGCCTTTACGGTAGACAGAGGAAACCTACATCCTCGATGCTCAGGAAGATGGACGCCCTGGTAATAGACCTGCAGGACGTGGGGGCCAGGTATTATACGTTCATCTGGACAATGGATCTCTGCATGGAGGCCTGTGCTGAAGAAGGAAAGCCCCTGGTCGTGCTGGACAGGCCGAACCCCGTAGGCGGCCGTTACGTCGAGGGTACGCTCCTGGACCCGGAGTTCAGCTCGTTTGTTGGACTGCGCCCCCTTCCTGTGCGCCACGGGATGACTATCGCCGAGGTGGCCCTGTACCTCAGGGAGTCCTTTCATCAAGCGGCCGACCTCCATGTGATCAGGATGGAGGAATGGAGCAGGCGGACCTGGTTTGACGGGTGCGGCCTGCCCTGGGTCCTTCCTTCCCCCAATATGCCGACCCCGGATACCGCATTGGTTTACCCCGGGATGTGCCTCCTTGAAGGGACGACTCTCAGTGAGGGAAGGGGCACCACCCGCCCCTTCGAGATATTCGGGGCCCCTTTCATAAAACCTGAAAGGCTCGTCAAGAAGCTGGCCGAGTTCCGGCTGCCGGGCGTGGTCATGAGGCCCCTTTATTTTGAGCCCACATTCCAGAAGCACGCGGGCACGGTTTGCGGAGGCGCACAGATACATGTGACTGACAGGGAGAGATTCCTTCCGTTTAAAACCGCCGCCGGCATACTCAAGGCAGTTCGGGAGCTGTATCCGAAGTTCAACATCTGGAAAAAGCCCCCATACGAATATGAAGAGATAAAGCTCCCGATCGACATCCTGGCCGGCACCCCGGAGTTCCGTTTGCAGATAGACCGGGGGACCGCGCTTGATGTCATGGAGGAGCAATGGAAAGAACAGTGCCAGGCCTTTAACAGGACGAGGAGAAAACGTTTCCTCCTCTATGAATAAAAAACAAAAACCCCTTATCGCCTTTCTCCCGGCCGCCGGGCTCGGGGAGCGGCTGCGGCCTGTTACCGGGCACATCCCGAAGCCCCTGCTCCCTTTTATGGGGGAACCGCTGATAGATATGGTCCTGGAACGGCTTGCCCAGGTCTCTCCGGCCAGGATCGGGGTCAATATCCATTACAAGCCGGAGATGTTCCGCAAGTGGGCATCTGGGTCACCCCATGCCGGGCATATTACGTTTTTCGAGGAAAGACAGATACTTGGCACCGGGGGAGCGCTCAGGAACGCGAAGGACTTTCTTTCAGAGGGTTTTTGTTTTCTGGTCCATAACGCGGACATCCTCATGGATGTGGATCTCCAAAGGCTCGTGGATGCCCATGTCCGGTCCGGCAATATCGCGACACTGGCAACGCATCATTATCCGGCGCTTGCCAACGTGGTAATCGATAAAGACGGCCGTGTCCTGGACGTGGAGAGCCCCGGCCTCTCGCTGCCCAGTCCCTCTGATTCCCCGGAAAATCCCTCGGGTTCCGCAAAAAGGACGGCCTACACGGGAATAGCCGTATACAGTCCGGAGATACTGGATTATCTGCCTGAGGGCGTCTCCCACGTAACCATTGCCTGGCTGGCTGCGGCGCGGGCCGGCCGTAAGGTGCAAACAGTCGATTTCACGGGCTGCCGCTGGAACGACATAGGAACGCCCGCCACTTATGCGGCGGGCGTGCTGGAGACCCTGTCCTTAAACGGAGAGACCGTTTACCGGTCGCCAGGGGCCGATTGCGGCCGCATCGAGGCGCAGGGTTATCTTGTCCTTGAGACAGGCTGCAAGGTCCATGAAGGCGCAACCCTCAGGAACTGCATCATCATGCCAGGGGCAAAGATATCCGGCAGGGAAAGACATGAAAACAGCATCATCGGGCCGGATTATTGCCTGGAGCTTCCCGAGGCCGTGATGCGGACCGGGTCCCCGGGAAAACCCGGGGAAGGGAGTGCGCCGCCCCTGGAAAACCCATTGTTTCCCGGTGCCGGGCCGCTTTTCCCATCTAAAAAAAATTCCGGCGTGGACCGATTTGAAGAAACATATTTGATAGGGCTCGGGGGGTCGGACAGGCGATACTTTAGAATGAGGGATTCAAGCGGGCGCATGAAGGGTCCAAACGGGAGCCTCGTCCTTATGGAGTGCCTGCCGGGCGATAAGGATTTCGAGCGGCACATTGAATATACGCGTTTTTTTGCGGAAATAGGGGTGCCGGTCCCAGGCCTCCTTGCCGTAGACGGAAAGGGAAAACGGGCGCTTTTTGAAGACCTGGGAGATCTCTCCCTTTATGCCTGGCTCAAGCTGCCCAGGGAGAAGGCCGAGATCGCTGATATCTACAAAAAGATCATTGGGATACTTTCAATACTCCATACCCGGGCTCACGGGCAGCTCGATAAATGCGCCATGCTTGCCGAGCGGCGTTTCGACTATGATCATCTGCGCTGGGAGACCGGCTACTTCCTTGAGCGGTTTGTAACCGGGCTTATGGGTATCTCGCCGCCTCCTGGCCTGGATGAGGAATTCCACCTGCTAGCCTCTTTGGTGGCCAGCTTCCCGAAGGCGGTCGTCCACCGCGATTTTCAGTCCCAAAATATCATGATAGAGGCGGATATGGAGGGGGCCGCTCGGAGCGGAGGGGGCCCGGTAAAAAATCCGTTTTTCCCCAGACCGAGAATAATCGATTACCAGGGAGCGCGCATAGGTCCGCATGCCTACGACCTGGCCTCCATTCTGTGGGACCCTTACAGCAGGCTCGATGACGGCCTGCGGGACGAGGCGCTGGATTATTACATCGGGCTCAGGGAGAAAGGGGGCGAGCCCCCGGATCTGCCCTCGGCGAAAGATTTTAAAAGGACCATCCTGCCCTGCCGGCTGCAGCGGCACATGCAGGCCCTGGGCGCTTATGCATTCCTTTCCCAGATGAAAGGGAAGCGGTACTTTCTTAAGCATATCCCTGAAGGGCTCAGGCTCTTAAAGGAAGATATCGCGGAGTGCTCCGGACAAAAAAATCACGGCATTGAAATCGATCTCCCGGTCCTCTCACGCCTTGTTAACGGGTTGGATTTTAAAGGGTAAATGCAATTCCCTTCCAGTGTAATGTCTCTAAAATAGCTGGTGTTATAAATAATATGGCCAAGATCGCTTATTCTATCTAATTTTGTCATTCCGGCTTGTCCGGAATCTTTCTTGTCTTTAAGAAGGATTCCCGGCGTCCTTGCGGGAATGACAATCGGGAGCTATGCGTCCGGACAAATTAATAACACCAGTCGTTTATGAGACACTATGCTGGTATAGCGTCCCTGAAATAACCAATAAAGGGGATACGTTTGCAGAAAGCTCCACTTGCAGGGTTTCTATTTTTAGGGGGAGCTTACGGAATGTGTTGAGGGCTGCTCCTTTTTTGTTGACATATACATGCAAACATGCTAATATTTTTATGTTTTCAGGCGGGTGAGGCTTAAAAAACAAAAAAACATGAGCTGAAAAAATCATAAACGGGAGATTTAAAACCCTAACAAAAGGAGGACCGGGAAAATGCAAATCATGGGGAAAAAGAGCTTTAAGCTTACGGAGATGTCCAGCTGCGCGGGGTGAGCGGCAAAATTCAGTCCTAAGGACCTGTCCCAGGTGCTGGGGCAGCTGCCGCCTATAATGGACCCCAACGTCCTTGTAGGCTCTTCGAACGCTGATGATGCCGGAGTGTACAGGGTAAGCGATGAAGAGGCCGTGGTGCTCACGGTG
>JAKAJM010000080.1 GCA_021813765.1 Nitrospirota bacterium | reverse complement strand
TTCCGATCTGGAGGCAAGGGCGATTACCGAGAGGCTGGTGACCCTGGGTGTCCGCGGGGACCTCAATTCAAGGAGGGTGGCCCTTGCGGGGCTTGCCAGCAGGACGGCCGTAACGAAGCTTTTTGGCGAGATAGCACCCCGGTTCCAGGGCAGAAACGGAGGATACCTCCGGATCGTCCAGACGAGGCGCAGGATGGGAGACAGCGCTCCCATGGCGGTCATAGAGTTCGTGGACTACGAGGGCAGGAAGCCGGAGCCTGAGAAAGAAAACAAGAAACAGGCGAAAAAGGAAAAAGAGGACAAACAGGAGAAGTAAGCTATGCCGGATTGGCTTTTGGGATTGGGCGTGCTGGCTGTCTGGGTGGTCCTGCAGTTCGTTGTTTTTCCTCTGATGGGCGTCCCCACCTGAGGGACGTCCCCGAAGGGGACGTGTTCCCCTAAAAAGGGCCGCAAATAGAAGAGGCTCCGCGCCTGATCCGGTAAGTTGCACGTACGATTTGCATTGACAAAGCTGTGCCTTTTTGTGTATTTTTTCTACTGCATGTTTTTTTACCGTGCTTTGATTGGTTTTGTTGATTAGCAAGATAATTCAATAAAAGTTCTTCACATTTAATCCGGGCAAAACAAGCCTTTGAAAAAATAAAATCAGCTAGAGGATGGGCTGTAAAAAAACCTGCCGGCAAGAAATCTGACTGCCAGCGCATTTCTAGGAGAAGACCAGCATGATGCAGGACATTTCCATTTCCGAACTCAAGGAAAAGACAATCGAGGAGTTGACGAAACTGGCCAGGGAGCTCAAGGTGGACGGGGCCAGCGGGCTGAGGAAGCAGGACTTGATATTCGCCATACTGCAGGCCCACGCCCAGAAGACCGGCAACGTCTTTGGCGAGGGCGTGCTGGAGATACTCCCCGACGGGTTCGGATTTCTAAGGTCGCCGGACTACAGCTATCTGCCCGGCCCCGATGACATATACGTTTCCCCCTCCCAGATAAGGAGGTTCAATCTGCGTACCGGAGACCTTGTTTCCGGCCATATCAGGCCGCCCAAGGAAGCCGAGCGGTATTTTGCCCTCCTCAAGGTGGAGGCCGTAAACCACGAGTCCCCCGAGGAATCAATAAGCAGGGCTCTCTTTGACAACCTCGTCCCTTATTATCCGACGGAGCGCATAAAGCTTGAATACGACGCGCCCGATTACTCGACCAGGGTCATGGAGCTCATCACCCCCATCGGCAAGGGGCAAAGGGGCATGATAGTCGCAGCCCCCAGGACCGGCAAAACCATGCTCCTTCAGTCCATAGCCAGGGCGGTCAAGAAAAACAGCCGGGAGATCCATCTCATAGTGCTGCTCATAGACGAAAGGCCGGAAGAGGTGACCGACTGGAAGCGCCAGGTCCCCACGGCCGAGATCATAAGCTCGACCTTCGACGAGCCGCCCCAGAGGCATTGCCAGGTCTCGGAAATGGTCATCGAGCGCGCCAAGAGGCTGGTGGAGGGCGGCAGGGACGTGGTCATCCTCCTGGACAGTATCACGAGGCTGGCCAGGGCGTATAACGCCATCATCCCCACAAGCGGAAAGGTGCTTTCGGGCGGTCTGGACTCAAACGCCCTGCAGAAGCCAAAGCGCTTTTTCGGCACCGCCAGGAACATAGAAAACGGCGGGAGCCTTACCATCCTGGGCACCGCGCTGGTAGACACCGGAAGCCGCATGGACGACGTCATCTTCGAGGAGTTCAAGGGGACCGGCAACATGGAGCTCCACCTTGAAAGGAAACTGGTGGACAAGCGCATATTCCCAAGCATAGACATAAACGCCTCAGGCACGAGGAAAGAAGAGCTGCTGGTGGACAAGGACACGCTGCGCAAGATGTGGATTCTGAGGAAGGTGCTGTCCCCGCTTGGGCCGGTGGAGAGCATGGAGTTCCTGCTTGACAAGCTGCGCGGCACAAAGAGCAACAAGGAGTTCCTTGAAAGGATGAACCAGTAAGGGCTTGTCTCAAAATTGTTTCCGGCTGCAAAAGGATGAAATCGCGGCATACGGTCTCGTAAGGAGAAAATCGTCCTCGATGTAGCGTTGCTACGCCTCCGGGCGATTTCTCCTTTTCTTCTTGTTTGCCGCTATTTCCCCTCTTTTTCGCTCCAGAATCAATTTTTTGGGGGGCTGGCTCTGTTTAAAAATCCATTGGGGGATGTGGGAAAGATTTGAAGCTTGAGGACGACCATCGATGTTTCGCGTGCGGGAGTGAAAACCCCGCGGGGCTCCATCTTGCATTTCAGGCAGGGGGCCGGGGCGTTACCGCTCTTTTCACGCCCGGCAAAGAGTTCCAGGGCTACAAGGACATCGTGCACGGGGGCATAATAACGACGCTCTTGGATGAGGCTATGGCTCATGCCGCCATAAGGGCAGGCCACATGCCGGTGACCGCCGAGATACAGATAAGGTTCAGAAGCGCGCTTCATGTCGGGCAGCAGGTGCAGGTGGAGGGCTGGATGGAGGGCGTCCCCGCCCACAAGCTCATCCCTGCCGCGTCGGAGCTCAGGACCTACCCCGAAGGCACCCTCATCGCCACCGCCAAGGCAAAACTCCTCCAGCCTTAACAGGTTCTTGTTTTTTTGACCCCGGCAAGGCCTTTCCCTTTTCCCTTGGCATTTTAACTTGTAATTCCCTGTCAGCCTGCTGCATGGCAATTCATCTAACGATAAATAAATTTTCATTTTGCCGCCGGAAAAATTTCTTTGACATGGCTACCCCTTTTCCCATACAATAATCGAAACTGAGTCTCATTATTGATAACGGAGGGAAAAGGTAAAACCTTCATGCAGGTGGAAGACCGGGAGAAAATGGCCTTCAATGGGCTTTTAAAGGCAAAGGCTGGCGAAGGGGCCAAGGGAAGCGGCGAAGGGGCCAAGGGAAGCGGCGAAGGCCAGCAGCCCCTGAAGCGGATAGCGCTGGTAGGAAACCCGAACGTGGGCAAAAGCGTCATCTTCGGGCTGCTCACCGGCAAATACGCGACCGTATCCAATTACCCCGGCACCACGGTGGAGGTCACGCAGAGCAACATGACCCTGGGGGGAAAGCGCTATCTGGTCGTGGACACCCCCGGTGTCAACAACCTTCTGCCCATGAGCGAGGACGAGCAGGTCACGAGGGACATCCTGCTTGCCCAGCGGCCGGATATCACCGTGCAGGTGGGGGACGCAAAGAACCTGAGGCGCACCCTTTCCATCACCATCCAGCTTGCCGAGATGGGGCTGCCCGCCGTGCTGGACCTGAACATGGAAGACGAGGCGATGGACAGCGGCATCAGGATAGAAAAAGAGGCGCTTTCCCGGGCGCTTGGCATACAGGTGGTGGGGACCGTGGCCCCGCAAAGGAAGGGGCTGAAGGAGCTCTCGGCCGCGATTGCGCGCGGCGGCTCGGTGCCCGCCCTCCATGTGGACTACGGGAAGGCGGAGGAGTACATAGGGAAGGTCGCCTCCTTTCTTCCTCCGGCCAATATCTCCGCCCGTTCGATAGCGCTCATGGTGCTTTCGGGCGACAAAAGCCTCGCCCCCTGGCTCAAGGCCAACCTTGATGATGCCGGGCTTGAGAACATAGAGGCGCTGAGGTACGAATGCTCCGTCAGGCTGGGGACTCCGGCCAGCCTGTACATAAACGAGATGCGCCTTAAAAAGGCCGGAGAGATCGCGGCCGCCGTTTTTTCAAAGGTGCCGCAGCGGGAAAACGCCCTCATCGCTTTTTTGTCCAAGGCCACCATCCACCCGGTATGGGGCTTTCCGTTCCTCCTGGTGGTGCTTGCCGGCCTTTACGAGTTCGTTGGCGTCCTTGGGGCGGGGGTGTTCGTGAACTTCCTTGAGCGCGTGATTTTCGGGGAGTATCTGAACCCGATGTTCGCCAAGGTGTTTGAGCTCATACACATCCCTTTCCTTGCGGAGCTTTTCGTGGGCCGCTACGGCATCATCACCATGGCGCTTACCTATTCCATAGCCATAGTCCTGCCCATAACGACCACATTTTTCATCGCCTTCTCGATACTGGAGGACAGCGGGTATCTGCCAAGGCTTGCGATAATGACCAACAAGTTCTTCAACATGATGGGGCTGAGCGGAAAGGCCGTCCTGCCGATGGTGCTGGGGCTTGGCTGCGGTACGATGGCGGTAATGACCACAAGGATACTGGAGGGCAAGCGCGACAGGCTGATAGCGATCTTCCTGCTGTCCCTGGCTATTCCGTGCTCAGCGCAGCTTGGGGTGATACTGGGCATGCTGGGCTCGCTGTCCATGACTGCGATGGCCATCTGGCTTATTTGCGTTTTAGGCGTGCTGCTTCTGGCGGGCTGGCTTGCCGCAAGGGTGCTGCCCGGCAAGCGCTCCGAATTTTTCCTGGAGATACCCCCGATAAGAAAGCCCTCCCTCCAGAACGTGGCCTTAAAGACGCTAAACAGGGCGGTCTGGTACCTGAAAGAGGCGGTCCCGCTTTTCATCCTGGGCACGCTGGTGCTCTTCACCCTGGACAAGCTCAACATGCTCACGCTGATAGAGAAGGCGGCCTCCCCGGTGGTGGTAGGGTTTCTGGGCCTGCCTCCCAAGGCCACCGAGGCGTTCATCATAGGTTTTTTAAGGAGGGATTACGGTGCTGCCGGGCTGTTTGCCATGTCGCGTCAGGGCCTGCTCACGCACGTGCAGTCGCTTGTGAGCATCGTGACCATAACGCTCTTTCTTCCGTGCCTGGCAAGCTTTTTCATCATCATAAAGGAAAAGGGCATGAGGGTGGCGCTGGCCATGCTTGCCATCATAACCCCCTTCGCCCTCGCTTTCGGAGGGTTTTTGAACTGGGCCTTAAGATATTTCAACGTCCCGGTCTAAGGGAGGCCGTGTTTTTTTCTTTCCGGCAAATAAATTAAAATAGGAAAGCGCAAAAAACAGAAAAAATTTTATGGATAAAGACCTTTTAAAGACGCGGGCCGCGCCCGAGACGGAGAAGAGGCAGTTCGAGGACGAGGCGCTAGAGAGCCTGTGGGAGCTTTTCGAAAAGGAAGGGCCTTCAGCCGAAAACGTTTCGCTGGAGGAGCTTAAAAACTCCAGCCTGGGCAACATCTCCGCGCTTGAGGGGATGCACAGGGACGGGCTTATAGAGATATCCCCCGGCGGGCGCGTGAAGTTCACCGAGGCCGGAAGGCTGAGGGCCAGGGACATTACCCGCAGACACAGGCTTGCCGAGAGGCTCTTTGCGGACATCCTTGCCTTAAACGAATACGAAGAGGACGCCTGCAGGTTCGAGCACGCGATAAGCCCGGAAGTGGAGGAGGCCATATGCACCTTCCTTGGCCATCCGCCGACCTGTCCGCACAACAGGCCCATTCCCCGGGGGAAATGCTGCAAGCTCTATACAAAGAAGGTCACGCCGCTTGTCGCCTCGCTTGCCGACTCCCAGGTGGGTGAAGATTACAAGGTGGTGTTCCTGAGGACCCCGATGATAGACAGGCTGGCGTCCATCGGGCTTGTGGCGGGCTCCATGATAAGGCTGGTGCAAAAGAGGCCGTCCTATGTGATCAAGGTGGACGAGACCACCATCGCAGTGGAGGAGGAAGTGGCAAAAGGAGTGTTCGTTAAAAAACATGAAAGCTAGCAAAACCTCAAAACCGGCAAAAAAGACCCAGGTGAAAAAGGCCGCAGGCCGGGCGCGGAAGAAGACCGCGCAGGCAAAGGAATATATCAGATACGGGGAAAAAGCGGTTATTGGGGCCTCCCTTGAGCTGTGGGACAACCCGGCCCCTGAAAGGGATTATGAGATAAACATAGATTTCCCGGAGTTCACATGTCTCTGCCCGCGCTCGGGCTACCCGGATTTTGCGGTGATACGCATCCGTTATGTGCCGGATCTGAAGATAGTGGAGCTGAAGGCGCTCAAGCTCTGGCTGAATTCCTTCAGGAGCCAGTACATCTCCCATGAGAAGGTGGTAAACAGGATATTCGATGAGCTGGACGGGGCGCTGAACCCGCGCTACCTGGAAGTCCTTGGTGATTTCAACCCCAGGGGCAACGTGAAGACCGTCATAAGAGTGGCAACCCCTTTAAGAGAACAGCCGTAAGGAAACTGGTTTTTTCAGGGGACCATGCCCGGAAACGGTATGGCCTCCTTTGCCCTTTGTATGAACTGGCGCATCTTTTCGTGGTCTTTTATGCCTTTTTCAAGCTCCACGCCGGTTGAGACGTCCACCCCGTAGGGCTTCACCATCAATACCGCCTCCGCCACGTTGTCCGGCGTGAGGCCGCCCGCCAGGATGATCCTGCCCATGGGTTTTGCATCCAGGGCGATGGACCAGTTGAATATCTGTCCTGTGCCCCCGAGCGCTTCCGGAGAATATGTGTCCAGCAGAAAGGCCCCCACCTTGTAATGCCTCATCGGCTCAAGATCAATCATCTCCTTCACCCTGATGGCCTTTATGGTCCGTTTGGGTATAAGGCATGCCTCCGGGGTCTCGTGGCCGTGGAACTGGGCTGCGTCAAGCCCCACTAGCTCCATTATCTGCTCTATGCGCTCCTTTTTTTCATCGACGAAAACGCCCACTGTGGCCACAAAAGGAGGGATGCGCGAAATGATCTCCCCGGCCTTTTCAGGCGTTATATATCTTGGGCTGCCCTTGTAGAAAACGAAACCCAGGGCGTCCGCGCCGAACTCCGCCGCAGCAAGGGCGTCGTCATAGTTCGTTATGCCGCAGATCTTTACCTTTACCACCCTTCGCCCCCGTTAAACAGCTCGGTTATCTTCCCCTCGATGTCCGGGGACTTCATGAATACTGTCCCGGCAAGAATGGCGTCCACCCCGGCCTCTTCAAGCCGCCTCACCTGGGCCCTCTCGCCTATCCCGCTTTCGGAGACGACGGTCTTATCCTCCGGGATGCCGCTTTTGAGCCTGAACGTGGTCTCAACGTCCACCCTGAGGGTGTCCAGGTCCCTGTTGTTTATGCCTATAGCGGGCACATCCAGGCGGAGGGCTGTTTCCAGGTCCCTAAGGTCATGCGTCTCAAAGAGCACGCCAAGGCCAAGCTCCCCGGCCAGGCCCATCAGGTCTTCCGCCTGATTGCGTGAGAGCGCCTTTGCGATAAGAAGCACTGCGTCTGCGCCCGCACTCCTGGCCTCATAGAGCTGGTAGGGATCAAAAATGAAATCTTTTCTTAAGACCGGCTTCAGGGAGGCCTTTTTGACGGTCTCCAGGCAGGCAAGCGAGCCCTGGAAAAAATCCTCTTCCGTAAGGACGGAGATGGCCGCGGCCTTCCTCTTGTATATCGCGGCTATTTTTTGCGGGTCAAAATCAGCCCTTATGAGCCCCAGGGAAGGGGAGGCTTTTTTGACCTCCGCTATCAGGTTTATTCCGTTTTTTCTCTTTATCGCATCAAGAAAATCCATGGGAGCCGGTGCATCAGCGGCCATGGCCTTCACCTCTGCCACGGGCCTCATCCCTTTTTCCGACGCAAGCCTCTCCCTGCGCCTGCGCAGTATCTCATCCAGTATTGCCATGAGTCAATTTTACCACAGAGGCCAATACCAAAAAATTTCATCATGGTTTTTTTTCCTGTTTAAACGTGATATTATGTGCTGGGTTGTTTTTTTTGTTTTTATTTTTTCTTATGGAACCTTCCGGCAATATAAAAGGTGCTTTCCCCGGCTCCGGGAAGACCGGAGAGCCATCCCTTAACGAAGCGGAAATAAAATACAGGACATTGTTCGAGCAGTCCCCTTATGGCATCCTTACCATAGACATGAAGGGGAGGTTCCTCGATTTCAACGAGGCGGCCCACCGCGACCTCGGATACACGAGGGAGGAGTTTGCGAAGCTTTCCATTGCCGATATCGACCCCGTGGAGTCAGCCGAGGAGATAGAGGCGCACATACAGCGGATTTTAAAAGAAGGAGCGGCCGAGTTCGATGTCATACACAAGAGCAAGCATGGAGAAAGACGCCATGTCCACGCCATTATAAAAACGATCACGCTGTCCGGAGCCACGGTCCTCCAGGCGATCTGGCGAGACATCACCGGGCGCAAAAAAAGGGAGGAAGCCCTGCGCAAAAGCGAGGAGCGTTTCCGGCTTGCCGTGATCGGCGCGACAGACGGCCTGTGGGACTGGGACATGAAGACAAAAGAGATATATTATTCCCCCCGGTGGAAATCAATGCTTGGATATGCCGACCAGGAGCTGGAAAATGAAAGGAGCACATTTGAAAGGCTGCTCCATCCGGACGACAGGGCTTCGTATAACGCGTTTCTGCAGGATTTCCTTGAGGGCTTTGCCGGAAAATTCGAGATAGAGTTTCGGCTCAGGCACAAGGACGGCAGCTACCGGGACATCCTTTCCAGGGCCTTTCTTGTGCATGATGAGGACGGCTCGCCGTCGCGCCTTGTGGGAACCCATGTGGATGTCACCGAGCGGAAACGGATAGAAGAGCACCTGCGCGAGGAGGCGGAGCGCAACCGGGTGCTCCTGGAGATATATGAGAATGCCGCCCACCTGACCGAAAGCGAGCTGCATGAGAGGGCGCTTACGCAGGCCATCCGCATAACGGACAGCGAGATCGGTTTTTTTCACGCCCTCTCCGATGACCAGGAGACGGTTTTTCTGACGACATGGGACAGAGGGACGCTCGGCGCCTGCAAAGTCCCGGCCCTAAGGCATTATCCGGTCAGCAAGGCGGGCAACTGGGTGGACTGTGTGCGCCAGCGCCGCCCCGTCCTGTATAACGACTATCAGACATCACCAAACAGGAAAGGGCTGCCAGAAGGGCACGTCCCGCTGCGGCGGTTCATGAGCATCCCGGTAATGGAGGGTGACAAGGTCCTGTTCATCTTGGGCGTGGGGAACAAGCCCAGCGATTATGAGGAGCGCGACATGGTGCAGCTCCATATAGTGGCAAACGAGCTGTACAAGATCACAATGAAGCGGCGCACAGAGGAAGCGCTGCGGCGAAGCGAGGAGTTTATAAGGAACATCCTTGATACCGTTGACGAGGGGTTCATCGTCGTTGACCGCGACAGGAGGATATTGGCCGCAAACAGGGCCTACCGCGCATGGAACAACGAGACCGGCGCGGGATTTGCCGGGGAAAATTCCATTGTCGGAAGACATTGTTACGAGGTTTCCCATAAAAAGGGCAGGCCTTGCGATGAGGAAGGGGAAGACTGCGCCGTAAAGCGCGTGTTCGAGACGGGAGAGCCACAGGTGGCCATGCACAAGCACGAGGATGCGAAGGGCAACGTCCTCTACGTGGAGACAAAAGCGTTCCCATTGCGCGACGCCGAGGGCCGCGTGGTGTCGGCCATCGAGACTATCCACAACATAACGGAACGGCATCTGCTTGAAGAGCAGCAGCTGAAATCCCAGAAACTTGAGGCGATAGGGACTCTGGCCGGTGGCATAGCCCACGATTTCAGAAACCTGCTCCAGGGGGTCTTCGGGTACATATCCCTGGCAAAAATGGATATGGACGACAAGGGGAAGGCTCTGGCTGACATAGGGCAGGCGGAAAAAGCCCTGAACATGTCCATAAATCTTACCAACCAGCTCCTTACGTTCTCGAAGGGCGGAAAACCGGCAAAAAAGAGGCTCGGCATCCTTCCTGTAGTCCAGAGCGCCGTGAAATTCGCCCTGAGCGGCTCACGCTCCTATGACCGGCTTACATACGATGAGGAC
>JAKAJM010000079.1 GCA_021813765.1 Nitrospirota bacterium | reverse complement strand
GGCACAGGGCGATGCGTTCGCGGAAGATAGTTTGGGCTATGCTTATCAAAACGGCAAAGGCGTGCCTCTGGATTACGCAAAAGCGGTTCACTGGTTGAGACTGTCCGCCGCGCAGGGCAATGCGTTCGCGGAAGATAGTTTGGGCTATGCTTATCTTTACGGCAAAGGCGTGAGCCTGGATTACGCAAAAGCGGTTCACTGGTTGAGACTGTCCGCCGCGCAGGGCAATGCGTATGGCGAAAATAACTTGGGCTATGCTTATCAAAACGGCAAAGGCGTGCCTCTGGATTACGCAAAAGCGGTCCACTGGTTCAGACTGGCGGCCGCGCAGGGCGATGCGTATGGCGAAAATAACTTGGGCTATGCTTATCAAAACGGCAAAGGCGTGACTCTGGATTACGCAAAAGCCGTTCACTGGTACGGACTGGCTGCCGCGCAGGGCGATGCGTTGGCGGAAAATAACTTAAGAGATGCTGTTAACGCAAAAGACAATAATGGTGACACCCCGCTTCATAAGGTCTTAAACAAGGACGCCGCCGAAGTCCTCATCGACAATGGAGCGGATGTTAACGCAAAAGACAATTATGGCGACACCCCGCTTTTCATGGCCTTTAACAAGGACATTGCCGAAGTCCTCATCGGCCATGGGGCGGACGTGAATGCCAGGAACAATCAGGGGGACACTCCGCTTTACAATGCTGCTGAAGAGGGCAATACGGAGATTGCTCAAACACTGATTGCCCACGGAGCGGATGTTAACGCAAAAGATAATACTGGCGACACTCCGCTTCACGAGGCCGCCGAGGGTGGACAAGCGGACATTGTCAAACTCCTTATCGCGCATGGAGCTGACATAAACGCCAGGGACAATGCAGGAAGGACCCCGCTGCAGGTTGCAAACAGCAAAGAGATAGTAGCGCTTCTTCAGTCCGCGATGCTGAACCAGTCCGGAAACAAATACGACCTGCTTAAAAAGCTGCTGGCCCAGTTCAAGGGACATTCGGAGAATGACGCTCTGCGCCTCTCTATTATAAAGCTGGTAAAATCTCTCAACCCGGCTCCGGCCGTGCCTCGGGAGGCGCAGAACCTGGATGGGCAGGCCCAGTACATCTTCCAGCACGCGCAGTCCGAGGACGATTACATGAAGGCGGCCAGGAAGTACCTGAAGGCGGTGGAAATAGCCCCGTGGGTGCCGGACTATTACTATAACCTGTGCGTAATACTGGACAAGACCCAGTTTATAAAACAGGCGATCCACGCATGCCGACTGTACCTTGATACAACTCCGGATGCCTCGGGCAACGATGCCTCAAGGATACAGACCCTCGTATCCGGGCTGGAATATGCCAAAAAAAAGGCCGTGGAAAATTTAGATGGGCGGACCGAGTATCATAATAATACCGGCATCGATGAACTGTACAGGCTGGGCGGCATCAGCGGCAATGTCATGGGCCATGACGTTGCTATAAGACTGGCTGTGGATTGGCAGGCTGCCCCGCCCAGGTATCAGTTGCTTGTTTCCTGCATCGAGGGGAACCAAGTATATTTGTGGGACAGGGATATTGTTACCACAGATACCGGCATCAACATGTGCAGCAGCAGCACTAATATGCACCTCATAATAAATCCGGCAGGCGAGGGGTTTGTGGAGCTTGCGGACTGGTCCGGGAACACCTATATCCGCGCCACGCTTAGCAAGCTTTTCAGGCTTAAAAACAAGGCGCTTGAGAAGTCTCCGATATATCAGGCTTATGGTAATGACGGCAAGACCTTGAGAGACTACGTTCTCTATGCCCAGGGTGGACCTACCGTTGATAAAGCCGGGTATGAGGTTTTTAAAAGTGATTGCACGGGGAAACTACTTAATAAGGACTCCCATGCGTTGCCTGACGACTTTGTCTCGAAGGACACAATGAGCAAGGATGGAGGGGCAATGGGCAAGTACAGCCCGGCGGACTATGCCTTTGGCATATTCCTGGGGCAGTTTTATGCGTGCCAGTCGCGGTTCGACAGCGAAACCGGATTTGCCGGATGGGGAAAAGACGAGAAATGAGGCAAGGCATGAAAAACTCTCCGCTCGGGGCCATCTGCCGCCCGGTTCCGGCTGCGGTTTTCGCGCTTTTTGCCTGTACCACGTTTTTTTTGACAGGCATTAACGCCCATGCGGACCGAATTGAAAAACTGAAAAACTCGGCTGAAGCCGCTTTTGCCAAAAGCAAACAGGAACTTGCAGAGGCAAAAGCGGCGCTAAGCAGCGCAGAGGCGGCAAAGGCGCTTGCGGTCAAGTACCAGGACGCCGCCGCCATGCCGGTGGCCAGTCAGGCGGTGTCCACAGCCAGTCGGGCCGTTACACTTGCGCAAAAAAATGTCCTGGCACGGAAGCGTTGGCTTAAGGAGATATTGGAAGGTTACAAGGTTATCAGGGGCATGGATGCACTTGCCGCCCGGCTCGGGTGGAGCCGGAAGAAGCGTGAACACTTGAACGAGGAGTTGAATGATCTTCCCCTTGACCATGCTTTCAAAACCTCGGAAATGGATATACGGCTTACGTGGATGGGCATCGAGGATCGCGGCCCTGAGCTGGCTGAAATTGTCCGGGCCGCATCAAAAGGGAAAGGGCCCGTTCTATCGGGTGCAGGCCGGCAGTCAGGATCAGACTGTGCAGTCTTTGCCCTTGCGGCAGCCACAAACCTGCCCTACGGAGTGGTGTCGGCCCGCGCGGACAAGCTCATA
Organism: Nitrospirota bacterium; assembly: GCA_021813765.1. GTDB lineage: Bacteria > Nitrospirota > Thermodesulfovibrionia > Thermodesulfovibrionales > JdFR-88 > JAKAEG01. The sequence goes on along the minus strand of JAKAJM010000079.1, from coordinate 6,982 downwards.
AGCGAGGGAAACTGGCGTACCGACGCGGAACGCTCCGACCCGGGGGCCGCCATTGAAAAAAATGGAGGACTGAACGGAGGGGAGGTCATCATGCTGGCCGACATATTCGGCCAGTCAAAGGTTTTGCCGCCCTCCGGCTTTGCCCAGGCGCTTCAGGAAGGACAGCCGGTCATGGTTAATGTGTCAGTGCCTGGAGGCGAGCACGAAGTTGTGCTGGACAAGACATTTCAGTACGATGGACAGACGTGGTATGAAATGATAGATTCCAATCAAGGCCCAATGCAGCGGCGCTATTTAAGCGGGGAGGAGCTAAACGGCATACTCCTTGAGAAAGGTGTGGCCTATCATCCCAATAAGGGGACCGTTCCCAGACTATTTCGATGATGAGCCGGAACAATGGCCATCGGAGCAGGCAGTCACAACTTTTAGAGGAATGAACTTAAAACTGTGAAGGCGCACCAATGTGGGTCGGCGCATTTCCCGATGGCAACTCGGCCCTGATGCTGGTAGCCGCCCGCTTGAGGCATATTGCCAGCACCAGGTGGGGAACAAAGATGTATTTAAAAATGGATCGGCTTCAGGAAACAGCTATGGAACTAGCAACGGCTTAGGGCTGACCGGATTGAAGACCCAATCTGAAATGTGCGAAAAAATCTTGACACTACCATAATATCACCCCTCTAAAAAAGTCCCTCAATCATACAGGGAAAATTAAAAATTTATCAACTTGTATTAACCCGTTCATTTGCTATGGCAAAATCCATTCCCAGAGACAGTCCAGAGGCAGTATTTTTGGCGGTTTTGCGGAACCAACTTATTGATTTTAAAGGGAAATAAAAATGCCGAAGGGGGGATTTGAACCCCCACGAGGTTTCCCCCACTAGACCCTGAACCTAGCGCGTCTGCCAGTTCCGCCACTTCGGCTGAGCATTATATTATCATCTTTCGGATGTGCAGGTAAAGAGCGGGCGGTTTTTGTTTGGGCTGCGCCCGCTTTCCGCCTGAAAAAAGCAGAATCGGTCAGCCCCCCCCTCGGAAAATCACATATTTTGTTTGGGGAAGCGTGCCGCAGGCAAAGGGCTCGTTAATGCGTGAAAGGGGGGCAGCAGCCCCCCTTCATGTTTCAGTCGCCGCTTTTTGTCAGCTCGCGGCCTCCACCGCCTCGGCCTTCTCCGTCTTTTTTGGGCGGAGCGTCAAGGCTCCCGCCTTGTTGGCATCCACCTCCACGAGGTCGCCCTCCTTGAACACGCCTTCAAGGAGTCTTGCCGCCAGGGGATTCATCACCTCCCGCTGTATGGCCCTCTTTAGCGGTCTGGCCCCGTAGACCGGGTCAAACCCGATCTCGGCCAGCTTCTTTTTTGCCCGCTCGGTAAGGACGATGTCCAGGCCCTTGGCGGTCAGGTAGCGCTTCATCAGGTTTACCTGGATGTCCACTATCTGCCTGAGCAGCTCCTCCGTAAGCGGGTTGAAGATTATTATCTCATCTATCCTGTTTAAGAACTCGGGCTTGAAGCTTGCCTTCAGGTCCTGCAGTATCTTGTTCTTGAGGTCCTCCTCGTTCTCTCCGGGAGGGCCCCAGTAGACGCGCGGCCTCTTCCTGCGCTCCTCAAGCAGCTCCTGTATGTGGACGCTGCCTATGTTGGAGGTAAGTATTATCACCGTGTTCCTGAAGTCCACGACGCGACCGTGGCCGTCCGTGAGGCGCCCGTCATCGAGTATCTGAAGCATGATGTTGAAGACCTCCGGATGCGCCTTCTCTATCTCGTCAAAGAGAAGAACGGAATACGGCTTCCGGCGGACGGCCTCCGTGAGCTGCCCTCCTTCCTCGTATCCCACATAGCCTGGAGGCGCTCCTATTAGCCGGGATACAGTGTGCCTTTCCTGGTATTCGGACATGTCTATGCGCACCATGGCGCCTTCATCGTCGAACAGAAACTCGGCCAGCGCCTTGGCAAGCTCGGTCTTTCCCACGCCGGTCGGGCCAAGGAAAATGAACGATCCGATCGGGCGGTTCGGGTCCTGCACGCCGGCTCTCGCCCTCCTCACCGCATTCGATATGGCGGAGATGGCCTCGTCCTGCCCTACCACCCGCATGCGAAGGCGCTCTTCCATCTTAAGGAGCTTCTGCACCTCCGTCTCAAGCATCCTTGAGACCGGCACCCCCGTCCACTTGGAGACGACCTGCGCAACGTCCTCCTCGTCCACCACTTCCTTGAGCATCTTGCGCTTGGTCTGCACCTGCGCAAGCTTTTTGGTCTCCGAGTCAAGCTGCTTGGCAAGCTCAAGCAGGGTGCCGTATTTCAGCTCCGCCGCCTGCCCGAGGTTGCCCTCGCGCTCGGCCCTCTCGGCCTCTATGCGCTTTGCCTCCGTCTCTTCCTTTATATCCCGTATCCGGGAGATGACCTCCTTTTCGCTCATCCACTGCGAGCGCAGGCGGTCCTTCTTTTCGGTAAGCTCGGCTATCTCGCGCTGTATGCCTTCAAGACGCTTCCTGGATTCCTCGGAGCCGTCCTTGAGCATGCCCTGCTTTTCTATCTCAAGCTGTCTGATCTTTCGCTCCGCCTCATCCAGCTCCACCGGCATGCTGTCTATCTCCATGCGCAGCTTGGAAGCCGCCTCGTCTATCAGGTCAATGGCCTTGTCGGGAAGGAACCTGTCGGTTATATACCTGTCCGACAGCACAGCCGCGGCAACAAGCGCGTCGTCCTTTATCTTTACCCCGTGGTGCACCTCGTACCGTTCCTTGAGGCCCCGAAGGATGGAGATGGTGTCCTCCGGGCTTGGCTCCTTTACCAGTATGGGCTGGAATCTCCTTTCGAGGGCGGGGTCCTTCTCTATGTATTTCCGGTATTCGTTCACCGTGGTGGCCCCGATGCACCGCAGCTCTCCCCTTGCAAGGGCGGGCTTCAGCATATTGGAGGCGTCCATTGCGCCCTCTGCCGCGCCTGCCCCAACCAGCGTATGCATCTCGTCTATGAACAGGATTACCTTGCCGCTTGCCTGCTCTATCTCCTTGAGCACCGCCTTGAGCCGCTCCTCGAACTCGCCCCTGTACTTTGCCCCCGCGATGAGCGCGCCCATGTCCAGTGCCACCGTCTTTTTGTCCCTAAGGGTCTCGGGCACATCGCCCTGGACTATGCGCTGGGCAAGCCCGTCCACAATGGCGGTCTTGCCGACTCCGGGGTCTCCGATGAGCACCGGGTTGTTCTTGGTCCTCCTTGAGAGCACCTGTATCAGGCGGCGTATCTCCTCGTCCCTTCCTATCACAGGGTCCAGTTTGCCCTTTCTGGCAAGCTCCGTCAGGTCCCTGCCGTAGCGGGCCAGTGCCTGGTACTTGTCTTCAGGGTTCTGGTCTGTTACCTTTTGGGTGCCCCTTATCTCCTGCATGGAGGCAAGTATGCTGTCCGGGGTGGCGCCCCTTGCCGAAAGCAATTGTGCCCCTGGTCCGCCTTCCTCCGCTATGGCGTAAAGCAGGTGCTCCACGCTCACGAACTCGTCGGTGAGATGCGCGGCCTGCCGCAGGGCCTTCTCCAGCACGTCCTTAAGCCTGGCAGAAGCATAGAACTGCCCAAGCGGCGTGGCACCGGAGGCCTTGGGGAACCTGTCCACGATTTTTTCGACGTCGGCTGCCAGCGTTTTGGCCTCAATGCCAATCCGGCCCAGTATCTGGACCGCCAGCCCCTCCTCGTCCGCAAGCAGGGCCAGCAGAAGGTGCTCGGGCTGAAGCTCCTGGTTGCCCTTTCCCTCCGCTATCCTCTGGCTTTCAGCCATGGCCTCCTGCGATTTGTAAGTCAGTTTATCCATTCTCATGATACCTTTGCCTCCTGCTTTTCACTCTTCTTCATCAGATCCATTGCCTTTTTTCGGGCTCTCACCTGAAAAAAACATCTGCCTGATCCTTGTTTCAAAATCGTCCCGGAACTCGCGCTCAAGATGCTCCATCATACGTGCCATTTCATTTTGCAGCCCCTCGATGCGTTCCCTCATGCGCAGGATAATCTCCACCCCCGCCTTGTTCACCCCCATCTCCCGGGTAAGCCTCAGGATCAGGCCGATCCTCTCCACATCGCTTTCCGAGTAGAGCCTCTGCCTGTTGGTCCTGGTCGGACGGACGAAGCCCTCCCTCTCATACATGCGCAGGGTCTGAGGATGCACATGGAGCATCCGGGCCACCACGCTTATCATATAAAGGGGCTGCTCCTTTTCCTTTTTCATCAGTGCAGAATGTCCTTGCGCGGGTTTTCTCCGTAGGCCGACTCAAGCTCGGAGAGCGCCGCCCTGGCGCGATCCCCTATATGTTTGGGCAGAACTATGTTGATGTCCACATACAGGTTGCCCCTGCCGCCCTTTGGCGAAGTAAACCCCTTGCCTTTCAATTTGAACCTCTGCCCGCCGCCTGTGCCCGCTGGCAGCTTCATGATGGCCTTTCCGTCCGGAGTGGGCACCTCTATCTTTGCGCCCAGGGCCGCTTCCCCGACGGTCACAGGCACCTCCAGATAAACGTTCTCCCCCTCGCGCCTGAAAAATGGATGGGGATGAACCTTTATTTTTATCCTCAGGTCGCCAGCCGGCCCGCCGCCCGCGCCTGCGTTGCCCAGTCCGCGCAGGCGCAGCATGGAGCCGTTGTCCACCCCGGCCGGTATCTTCACGGAGACGGTCTCCGCGGTTACCTTTTTGCCCGAGCCCTTGCAGGAAGGGCAGAGCTTTACGGCCTTCTGGCCTGTGCCGCCGCAATCAGGGCAGGTCTGCACGGTGCTGAAAAATCCCCTTTTCGTCTGCAGCTTTCCCGTCCCCTTGCACCTGGGACATTTTGTCACCTGAGAGGCCCCGGCCCCGCCGCACACTGTGCATACAGACTCCCTGCTCAATGACACCGGCCTTGTCGTGCCGGCAAAAGCCTCCTGGAATGTCACTTCCATCTCGGTGTAGAGGTCCGCACCCTTTTGAGGCGCCATATGCTGTCTGGCCGCCCCTCCAAAAAGCTCCGAGAAGATGTCTCCGAATCCGAAATCGTACTCAAAGCCGCCGCCAGGCGCGCCTGCCCCGTAGCCCGGCCCCGCTCCCGCCCATTCGCCGGCCCCCCCCGGCCATTCAAATGTCTCCGGCCCGCGGTCGTACTGCTCCTTTTTCTTGGGGTCGCCAAGGACCGCGTAGGCCTCGTTTATCTCCTTGAACTTCTCTTCCGAGACCTTGTCTCCGGGGTTTAAGTCCGGGTGGTATTTCCTGGCAAGCTTGCGGTATGCCGCCTTTATATCGTCGGCCGTGGCCTTCCTGTCTACTCCCAGCGTCTTGTAAAAATCCTTAGCAGCCGCCATTTTGCCTGCCCTTCCTTTAGTTAGATTATATTGTCTTGAGTCGAATCATGTCAATAGAAATTATTCAAGGCAAGTAAAGATATTTTATATGTATTGTACCATCCTCCTTGCCGCTGTCAATAAGATTTGAGGGGGGATTAATGTTATCCTACTTGTATGGAAAAGCAGGGAGGGATGCTTATCTACGGAGTGAACCCGGTGCTTGAGGCTCTCCGGGCGGGCGCGGCGAAAAGGGTGTTTGTATCCGCAAAGAGGGAAGAGGCGGCCCACATCCTGAGTATTGCCGCGCGTCAGGGCGTGCCCGTTGAGCGGGTGGCCCCCTCTTTTTTCGAGGCGCTTCCCAAGGGCCACCAGTCGGTGGCCGCAAGGGTGCGGGAAAAGGCGTTTGAAAGTCCGGTAGAGATGGTCGGGGCGGCCCGGAGGCGAGGCGAGCTTCCGCTTCTGGTTGCGCTGGACGGGGTCGAGGACCCCAGGAACCTTGGGGCCATCATGCGGAGCGCCCTTGCGCTTGGCGCCCATGGTATAATTATAGGCAAACACCGTCAGTCCGGGCTTACCCCGGAGGCGTTCAAGGCCTCGGCAGGGGCCGCCTGGAGCCTTCCCGTGTCCAGGGAGGCCAACATAAAATACGCTCTTGACCAGCTTAAGGAAATGGGACTGTCAGTTGCCGGGGCCAGCGTGGCAGGCGGGATGGCTCCCTGGGAGGCGGACCTTAGGGTGCCTCTCGTCCTCGTCTTTGGCAGCGAGGAGGCAGGGCTCAGACGGGTTGTGGCCGAGAGGTGCGATTACCTGCTCAGCATCCCTATGCGGGGCGTGGACTCCCTGAATGTATCCGTGAGCGCAGGGATATTCCTTTCAGAGGTTTTGCGGCAAAGAAGCGGCAAAGAGTTGAAAAAGACCTGAATTTTCTAGCGGACCCGAAAAATCTCTTGAATTTAAAGATTGACAGGCATATAATATATTCCCTATATTAATAGGTTGTTAAAAAAGGGGAGATTTGCGCTCCAAAGGCCAGGTAGCCACCGTAGCTCAGCAGGCAGAGCAGCTGATTTGTAATCAGCGGGTCGGGGGTTCGATTCCCTTCGGTGGCTCCATGAAGGCTTTTAAAGGAGAGGTTCCCGAGTGGCTAAAGGGGACGGGCTGTAAACCCGTTGGCGTAGCCTACGGAGGTTCGAATCCTCCCCTCTCCACTTGCTTTTGGGGTTTTTAAGCGGTGGCGCGTTTTCTCGAAGGTTTTTTTTTGGCCTTTTCGTGTTTGGTTTTTTTTTGAGCGGGAGTAGCTCAGTGGTAGAGCGTCAGCCTTCCAAGCTGAGGGTCGCGGGTTCGAATCCCGTTTCCCGCTCCATAACAAGTGTGGATGGGGCGTTTTCCGGGCCCCGCCCGGCGGACTAGGCAGCGATGCCCATGTAGCTCAGTCGGCAGAGCACATCCTTGGTAAGGATGAGGTCACCGGTTCGATCCCGGTCATGGGCTTTTTAGAAGTATAAGGCGGGACGGTTTTTAAAGCGAATTGAATTTGGCGAAGGTTTTTTGAAGATATAAAGAGACAGGAGGGCATGATAAATGGCGAAGGCTAAATTTGAGAGAGTAAAGCCCCATGCGAACATAGGGACGATCGGGCATGTTGACCACGGGAAGACGACCCTGACGGCGGCGATCACGAAGGT
>JAKAJM010000015.1 GCA_021813765.1 Nitrospirota bacterium | reverse complement strand
CTCCTCATAAATGGGCTCAGTGGCTGAATGCTCAGCGTTCGACTTGCATGTGTTAGGCACGCCGCCAGCGTTCGTTCTGAGCCAGGATCAAACTCTCATCTGTAACTCATTTGAACTTTCGAATCGACCGGGTGCTACGCACTTTTTAGGCTAGTCTTTTCAAAGAGCAACTTTATTAACTTACACGAAGACCAAAAGTTTGTCAACCTTTTTTCTAAAAAAAATCCTGCGGCCTGAAATTTTCCTTGAAGGCAGCGCCTTTATATGGTCACCATCAATCCCGCCGCTCGTATATATTATAACTATTATATTATAACTATCATGCAGATTGAGATCAGGGGAACCGTCGAACGGGTCGTATTCTATAATCCGGAGAGCCATTATGCCGTTATCAGGCTCACCGCCACACCGCCCGGGGACGCCAGCGGGCTTGTCACCGTGACCGGCAATTTTCCAAACATACACGCAGGCCAGCTCCTGAGGATATCCGGAAAATGGGAAGAGCACCCTAAATACGGCCGGCAGCTCAAGGCTTCCGGCCATGAGGAGCTCCCTCTGCACTCCGCCCAAGCCATCGAGCGTTACCTGGCCTCCGGACTCGTAAAGGGCATCGGCCCCGTCATGGCCAAAAAGATCGTACAGAAGTTTGGCGCCGAGACCATGAAGGTCCTCGATGAAGACCCCTCCAGGCTTTCCCAGGTGGAAGGGATCGGTGCAAAAAAGATCGAGGGCCTGCAAAAGTCCCTGAAAGAGCAAAAAGAATTGAAGGAGATGATGATAGCCTTCCAGGAGTTTGAGATAAGCCCGCCATATGCGATGAAGATTTACAGGCAGTACGGCCTCCAGTCCATACAGATACTGAAGGCAAACCCCTACAGGCTTGCCGAGGACGTCTCTGGAATAGGTTTCATAAAGGCAGACGCCATCGCCGCCAGGACCGGCATACCAAGGGAGTCCCCGTTCCGCGCCGAGGCGGGCATACTCTATATGCTTGAGCGGCTTTCCGATGAAGGGCACGTCTACTACCCGCATGACCGACTGATAGAGGAGGCCGGCAAAAACCTCTCGATCCCAAGGGAAAACCTCATAAACGCCTCCTCCGCGCTCGCCGAAAAAGGGAAAATAGTGATCGACGGGGCCGCCTTGCCGGACGGAGGGAAAGACGGCAAGGCGGCCGTCTATCTTAAGACGCTCCACGATGCCGAAGTTGAGGTGGCGGCCGGCCTAAAGACGTTGCTCAAGGACCACCGGCGCACGGACATGCCCGACGCTTCGGAGGCCGCAGCATGGGTGCAAAAGGAACTGCCGTTCGGACTATCCCAGAAACAGACTCAGGCTGTAAAGGGCGCAACGCGCGAAAAGGTCTTCATAATAACCGGAGGGCCTGGCGTAGGAAAAACGACAATCGTAAAGGCCATCCTGAAAATATACAAGCGCTGGGGCAAAAAGGTCCGGCTGGCGGCCCCCACGGGGCGTGCCGCAAAAAGGCTCTCCGAGCTTTCCCATGAAGAGGCTAAGACCATACACCGGCTGCTGGAATACACACCTGCAACCGGGTTCAGGAGAAACAGGCTCTATCCTGTGGATGCCGACCTGGTCATTCTGGATGAAAGCTCCATGATAGACACCGCCCTGATGGCCCGCGTGCTTTCCGCGCTTCCACCAAAATGCGGCCTCATCCTGGTGGGCGACTCAAACCAGCTGCCCTCGGTGGGTCCAGGCAACGTCCTTGGGGAAATGATAGCCTCGGGGGCCGTCCCGGCCGAAAGGCTCGATGAGATATTCAGACAGTCCAGGGAAAGCATGATAGTGGTGAACGCCCACAGGATAAACGGTGGAGAGATGCCCTACTTCCACGGTGGAGGCGGAGATTTCCATTTTCTGAAGATCGAAGAGTCCCAGGCCGTGCTTGAGAAGATAGTTGAACTGTGCACCAAAACCCTCCCCGCCCGGGGTTTTGACCCTTTCAGGGACGTACAGGTGCTCTCGCCGATGCACAGGGGTGTGCTCGGCGTGTCAAACCTGAACAGGGCGCTCCAGGCCGCCCTGAACAGACAGGGCAGTCAGATTGGCGGCGGCCAGTTCAGGGTGCTGGACAAGGTGATGCAGACAAGGAACAATTACGAAAAAGACATCTACAATGGAGATACCGGCAGGATAACCGGTATTGAGAAGGGCGGGATAACCGTGAATTTTTACGGACGCAGCGTGGATTTCGCCTTGGAGGAAACCGATGAGCTCCAGCTCGCATATGCCGCTTCGGTGCACAAGAGCCAGGGAAGCGAATACCCGGCCGTCATCATGCCTGTGGTAACCGAGCATTTCATGCTTCTGCAAAGGAACCTCATATATACCGCCGTCACAAGGGCAAAAAGGCTGGTGGTGCTGCTTGGCCAGCCCAAGGCCCTTGCCATTTCAGTAAAAAACGCCAAGACCGCGCTCAGGCATACAGCCCTTAAAAGACGTCTGACTGAAAAATGAAACGGCCATTTGGGGATGCCCGCGGCGGTACTAGAAGCACCCGGTTTAATGTTAATATAATCAATATATGATAAACGTCATCAAGAAAATATTCGGCACACAGAACGAGAGAGAGATAAAAAGCTATCTGCCCATCGTGGACAGAATAAATTCCCTTGAGCCGCAGATTTCCCGTCTTTCCGACACCGCCCTCAGGGACAAGACCGGCGAGTTCAAAAAAAGGATCGAGGCCGGCGAGACGCTGGACGACCTCCTGCCGGAGGCGTTTGCCGTCACAAGGGAGGCATCAAAACGGGCCCTGGGGATGAGGCACTTCGACGTGCAGCTCATCGGCGGCATCGTTTTGCACAAGGGCAAGATCGCCGAGATGAAAACCGGCGAGGGCAAGACCCTCGTGGCCACGCTGCCCGTGTATCTTAATGCGCTTGACGGCAGGGGCGTGCATGTTGTCACCGTGAACGATTACCTGGCCCGCAGGGACGCCCACTGGATGGAGCCCGTCTATAACATGCTTGGCCTCAAGGTGGGCGTAATAGTGCACGGCCTTACCGATGAGCAGCGCCAGGAAAGCTACGGATCGGACATAACGTACGGCACCAACAACGAGTTCGGGTTCGATTACCTGAGAGACAACATGAAATATGACATCTCCCAGTACACCCAGAGAGAGCTCAATTATGCCATCGTAGATGAGGTGGACAGCATCCTCATCGACGAGGCCCGCACGCCGCTTATCATCTCCGGGCCTTCTGAGGAATCGACGGACAAATACTACAAGATAAACCGCATCGTCCCCAATCTAAAGCTTGAGGCCGACTTCACCCTTGAGGAAAAGAACAAAAGCGTCGTGCTTACCGACGAGGGGAACTCCAAGGCGGAACGCATGCTTGGCCTGGGGAACCTTTATGACCAGTCCAATATAGAGATCGTGCACCACGTTCTGCAGGCCCTTAGGGCCCATCATATGTATAAACGTGACGTAGATTACGTGGTAAAGGACGGAGAAGTTGTTATAGTTGATGAGTTCACAGGCCGTCTTATGCCGGGCCGGAGGTGGTCCGACGGCCTGCACCAGGCGATAGAGGCGAAGGAGGGCGTCAAGATAGAGAACGAGAACCAGACTCTTGCCACCATTACCTTCCAGAACTATTTCCGCATGTACAACAAGCTGGCGGGCATGACAGGCACGGCAGACACCGAGGCGGAGGAGTTCGCCAAGATATACAACCTGGACGTGACCGTCGTCCCGACACACAGGCCGATGGTAAGGAAGGACCACCAGGACTCCATATACAAGAACGAGAGTGCGAAGTTCAAAGCCATAACAAGGGAGATAGAGGATCTCCACAAGAAGGGGCAGCCCGTCCTTGTTGGCACCATATCCATAGAAAAATCCGAGGTCCTGAGCCAGATGCTCCGCAGAAAGGGCATCACCCATTCAGTGCTCAACGCCAAGTATCACGAACGTGAGGCGGAGATCATCGCCCAGGCAGGCAGGAGCGGGGCGGTCACCATCGCCACCAATATGGCGGGCAGGGGCACGGACATAATACTGGGTGGAAACCCGGAGGGCGTTGCCAGGGAACTGCTCAAGGACAAGAAAGACCCCTCCCAGGAAGAACTCCATGGCGCAAAGGAGAAGGCTGCCAGGCACTGCGAGGAAGACAAGAAAAAAGTCCTTGAGGCGGGCGGGCTTTTCATAATGGGCACCGAAAGGCATGAGTCAAGAAGGATAGACAACCAGCTCAGGGGCCGCTCCGGAAGGCAGGGAGACCCCGGGGCGTCACGTTTTTACCTGTCTCTTGAGGACGACCTGATGAGAATATTCGGGTCCGACCGCCTGCACGGCATCATGGACAAGCTGGGCATGGAAGAGGACGTCCCAATAGAAAACAGGATGGTCTCGAAGGCGGTTGAAAATGCCCAGAAGCGGGTCGAGGCCCACAACTTCGACATCAGGAAACACCTGATAGATTACGACGACGTGATGAACAGGCAGAGGACGGAGATATACGGCTTCAGGCGAGAGATACTCTCGGGGGGGGAAAACCTCAGGGAGCGTATCCACGTGATGATGGAAGATGCCGTGGACAGCCTGCTTGACGTATATTGCCCGGAGGACAAGCATGCCACCGAGTGGGATATAAAGGGGCTGAAAGACGCCTTCTACGGGATGTTCGCCGTGCCCGCCGACCCGAAGCCCGAGAGCACGGCTGAAGAGATAAGAGAAGAGCTGCTTTCCGCGCTTACAGGCTTCTACGAGGCAAGGGAACAGGAGATGGGCAGGGAGATGATAGAGTACCTGGAGAAAGTCATTCTCCTTCAGGTGGTCGATGCCCAGTGGAAAGACCATCTGCTTGCGATGGACCACCTGCGGGAAGGCATAGGGCTGCGCGGCTATGCGCAGAGAGACCCGCTTACCGAGTACAAGAAGGAAGGGTTCGACCTGTTCGGCGAGATGACCGACAGGATAAACACGGAGACGCTAAGCAGGCTCTTCAAGGTCCGCATACAGACCGAGAACGAGGCCCACAGGCTTGAAAAGAAACAAAAACTGATTTACAACAGGGGGGAGGCCTCCGACCAGACCGTAAGGAAAGAAAAAAAAGTAGGGAGAAACGACCCGTGCCCCTGCGGCAGCGGCAAGAAATACAAAAAATGCTGCGGGGCCAATGCATAGGGTTTTCCTGATAGGGGACGCCTTGCCGTCCCTTTCGGAAGCATTGCCTTCATCAGTTTACAAGATCACCCGATTCAAGGACCCGGAAGAGGCGGCCGGCTCCATCTCCCGCGCGTCGTTCGTGATCATAAACGGCGGGTATGCCCTGTCCAGGCAGGAGCCTATGAAAAAGCTTCTTTCAGTCTCCGACGAGACGCCAAAACTGTTCATTTCAGGCAAGGGTCCTTCATTCTGCAAGAAAAAAAAACTGACTTACCAGATAAATGCCAGTCTCGCGGGCACGGAGTTCCTGAGCCGCCTTATGGAGCGGATGGAGGACGAAAAAAGGCTCCTTGACGAAGCCTCGGCCCTAAAAAAAGAAAACAGCTCTCTAAGAGACGAACTAAAATTCTTCGAAGACTTAAGCCACGTCCTCACATCGTCCTCCGAGCGGGCCGACGTCCTTTCGCTCCTCACAAAAAAAATAAAGGAAAAGACCGAGGCGGAAAACTGCACTCTCTACCTGATCGACGAAGAGACCGGAGGACTGCAGCTTGAGAAAACGGAGGGCCCCCTCTGGAAAAAAGAGGCCGGAAAGTCCGCCGTGTCGGGAGATTCGATCGCCTCAAGCGTGGCCAGAGACGGCAAACCCCTGCTTATAAAGGACATGTACAGGGAAACAGGCCTGATGATGAAAATGGAGAGGGACTTGCGCCACAAGATAAAAACCGCAATATGCGTGCCCGTAAGGAGCAAGGGAAAGATACTGGGCGTGCTTGAGCTCATAAACAGAAAATCGGGCGGCGAGTTCACAAGGCAGGAACTGCAGTACATGGCCCGGTTTACCGATTACGCCGCCCTGATAATAGAGAGGTCCATCCTGTATGAGAAGATGCAGGAGCTCGTGGTCACCGACGACCTCACGAAGCTGTTCAATACCCGCTACATGATGAGGACCATCGGGACGGAGGTGCTAAGGAGCAACCGCTATAACACCTCCGTAAGCCTCATATTCATGGACATAGACCATTTCAAGGCGGTGAACGACAACTTCGGCCACCTTGTTGGCAGCAGGCTGCTGGTAGAGATGGGACAACTCCTGATAAAACACTTGAGAGAGCTCGACATAGTCACCCGCTACGGGGGAGACGAATTCGTCATCATACTGCCCCAGACCCCGCCGCAAAAGGCCGCCAAGACTGCCGAGAGGATAAGGCAGACAGTGCAGGACCATGCGTTTTTGAAAAAAGAGGGATATAACCTCAGGATTACGGCCAGCTTCGGGGTGGCCTCCTATCCTGAGAGCGCCCATTCCCAGGAAGAGCTCATACGCCTGGCCGATGAATCCATGTACAAGGTGAAGCGGCGTACGCGGAACGGCGTCTATGCTATAATCGGAAATGGCGCTGTTTAACTACGCCTCGAAGGAACTTACCCTAAAGGTCGTCTACTATGGGCCAGGCTTAAGCGGCAAGACCACCAACATCCAGCATCTGCATTCCATACTGAACCCGGAAAACAAAGGGAAGCTCCTGTCACTGGCGACCGAAACCGACAGGACCCTTTTTTTCGATTTCCTGCCTGTGACAACAGGCAAGATAAACGATTTCAGCATCAAATTCCAGCTCTATACGGTGCCCGGGCAGATACGCTACAACTCCACAAGAAAGCTGGTCCTCAAGGGAGCGGACGGAATAGTGTTCGTGGCAGATTCCCAGCGCGAGATGAGGCAGTACAACAAAGAGAGTTTCCAGGGCATGATCGAAAACCTGAAAGCAAACGGCATCGATCCGGCCGGCATTCCGATCGTACTTCAGTATAACAAGCGCGACCTTAGGAGCTCGATGTCTGTCGAAGAGCTAAACGGCGACCTGAACGCAAAGGGATATGCCGTTTTCCTTGCCTCAGCGGTCAAGGGTGACGGCGTGGAGGAGACTTTTAAAGGGATAACCGATATCCTCATCAGGGACCTGGAGAAAAAAAACGCGGCCGGGAACGGAAAAAGGCCGGAAGGGGAAACGGAAAAAACAGGTTTTTTGGGAGCGGCCAGCCAGGAAACGGCACCGGACTCCGCAGAAACCGGCGAAGAAAGTGTATCCGCCGGTATGTACGAAGGGCAGGCATTTGACCCGGAATCATTGCAACCAACCCTTCTTAGTGTCCGGACCGAACGGCATTTCTTTGACGAGATTCATGCCGGAGAAGCGGAGGGGCCGGAAGTGGCGGAGCAGGAAGATGCCTCCCGGGAGAAACTCTCCAAGGCGATCGATCTGGTAATGGCGCATATGGAGGAGATGCAAAAATCCTTCGACGGCCTGGCGCTTAGGACGGAGACCATGGGCGCGGAGTTAAAGTCTTCCACGGCGCGGATGGAGGCCTTTTGGGAGACAGCCCAAAAAAACCGGGAAGTCCTCAAAGAGCAGGAAACATCCGGACAGCCGCTTGCGTTTCCTGAAATGGAAAAACAGCTCAGGGAAATAAAGGACCTTCTTTCAAGACTGCCTGCGGCTGTCCTTCGCGCCGTCTCCCCTTCCCTCGATTCCATCCATGCAGGCCAGAGTGCGAAAGAAAAGGAGATGGCCGGAGTTGACGAAACTATCGTTTCCAGCCTGAAGGAACTAAGACGCCTGCAGGAAGAATCCCTTGCCCAGCTTAAACAGCTCTGCGAAGAAAAAGCAGCGGCAAAAGCCTTAAAAAAGAAAAAAGGGTTCTTTTCGCGCCTTTTTGCCCTCTAAAATTCTAAAAAAGATTGACATCTGGACAGTTTTTCGATTATCTTATAAAATTCTTGAATCCAGAGAGTCTAGGAAGGTGAAGGATGAAAACCCAGTTTGCGAAAAAGAACGAAGTCGAGCGGAAATGGTACGTTGTTGACGCCAGCGATCTGGTGCTTGGCAGACTGGCCACCCGCATAGCGACATATCTGAGAGGCAAGCACAAGGCAATATTTACCCCACATGTGGATACCGGGGATTTTGTGGTGGTTGTCAATGCGGAAAAAGTGAGGCTTACCGGCAGGAAGCTCGATCAGAAGGTCTACTACAGGCATTCGAACTACCCCGGAGGGCTCAGGGCGGAAACAGCCAAGAGTCTGCTTTCAAGGAGGCCCGAGCAGGTTCTCGTGAACGCGGTCCACGGCATGCTGCCCAAAAACAGGCTCGGACGCCAGATGATAAAGAAGCTCAAGGTATATAGCGGGCCGGAGCACCCGCATGCGGCGCAGCAGCCGGAGACCCTTTCCATACAGTAAAAGCGAAGAAACGAGGAGACATATAGAATGGCGGAGATCTCATACAAGACGACAGGCAGAAGAAAGACTTCGGTTGCAAGAGTGGTCATGGCCCCCGGAACGGGCCAGATCATCGTCAACAAGAAACCGGTGGATGACTATTTCCCCAGGGAGACCCTTCGGATGATGATCAGGCAGCCGATCGAGCTGTGCGGCCTGACCGGGAAATATGACATTACCGCCAATGTTGAGGGCGGCGGAATGAGCGGCCAGGCCGGCGCATTGAGGCACGGCATATCCAGGGCCCTCACCGCCCTGGACAACGACCTGAGGCCCAAGCTCAAAAAGGAGGGCTTTCTTACCAGGGACCCCAGGCTCAAGGAAAGAAAGAAATACGGACAGAAGGCCGCAAGGAAGAGATTCCAGTTCTCCAAGAGATAATTTATATTCCATGCTTAAAGTAGCTATATGCGGCGCCAGCGGTTACGCTGGCGCCGAACTTTTGCGCATACTCTCAGGCCATCCGGGCGTAAAGGTCGTCTCCGTGACCTCCGAAAAGTCGGCCGGCAAAAGCCCGGCCGAGATATTCCCACATTTAAGCAAATACGGGGACTTCCTTTTCGAACCCATGGAGCCCCACTCGCTGCTTGGGAAAGCCGACCTCTTTTTCATGGCCCTGCCCCACAAGGCGTCCCAGCCCGCTGTCGCCCTTCTGCACAGGGAGGGCAGGAAGGTCGTGGACCTTTCTGCCGATTTCAGGATAAAGGACCGTGCCGTCTATGAAAAGTGGTATAACACCACGCACGAACACGGGGATGCGCTTAAAAAGGCGGTCTACGGCCTTCCGGAGCTTCACAGGGCAAAAATCAAAAAGGCAACCCTGATCGCAAACCCCGGATGCTACCCGACGGGAGCCATCCTCGGGATATATCCAGCGCTCAAAAACGGACTCGTTAGCCATGAGGGCATAATAGTTGATTCCAAATCCGGCACCTCGGGGGCGGGAAGGCAGTCCGACGTCAGATTTTCATACTGCGAGGTAAACGAGGGATTCAAGGCGTATTCAGTCGGCGTCCACAGGCACACGCCTGAGATCGAGCAGGAACTCTCTTTGATAGCCAGGAAAGATGTGACCATCAACTTCACCCCCCATCTGCTGCCTGTGAACAGGGGGATACTGACCACCGTTTATCTGAAGACTGTGAAGAAGTTGACCACCGAAAGCGCCGTAGCGCTTTATGAGAAGGTTTACAGGAATGAGCCTTTTGTGCGGGTGCTTGGCGCCGACAACCTGCCCAATATAAATGCGGTCAAGGGCACGAACCGGTGCGACATAGGGCTGAAATTCGATCCCCGTACCGGGACGCTCATCGTAATCACGGCCATAGATAACCTGGTAAAAGGCGCAGCCGGACAGGCGGTGCAGAACATGAACATCATGATGGGCTTCCCGGAGGATACCGCCCTCCCCGCTCTTTCGGCTTTCCCGTAACCTTTTGCAATAAACGGGACCGAAAAAAAGAAAAAAAAGAAAAAAAACCGGCTTCGGATATAATTTGATCTATCATCATAAAAAAATACCGGCATAATTTTTTTATAATCTCCGGATCGAGAGGCATGAGATGAATATCCCAAAGGGGATGAAAATCCCGAGAGGCTTCAGCTTCGGCATTGCGGAGGCCGCCATCAAGAAGCCCGGCAGGCCGGACCTGGCATTGATATACAGCCATGAGGATGCCGCGGCCGCAGGGGTCTTCACCACGAACAGGATAAAAGGCGCCCCTGTGAAGCTTGATATCGAACGCATAAAGGGCGGCAAGGCCAGGGCGATAGTCGTAAATAGCGGAAACGCAAACGTATGCACGGGCCGGAAGGGTATGAGTGACGCCAGGGAGATGGCCCGCATCACCGCCCGGCAGCTAGGTATAGATGAGCAGACGGTTTTCGTGGCCTCCACAGGCGTAATCGGCACGCCCATGCCGATGGAGAGAGTGAGGCCTAAGATCGCTGCCATGGCCGGGGCGCTGAATTCGGGATTTTTTGAGGACGTGGCCCGTGCCATTATGACCACCGACACGTTTCCCAAATACGCTGCCAGGAGCTTCAAACTCGATGGCAGGGAGGTCCGGATAGCCGCGGTGGCCAAGGGGTCCGGGATGATCCACCCCAATATGGCAACGATGCTCTGTTTCATCATAACGGACGTAAAAGCAGGAAAGTCCGTTCTGGACCGGGCGCTCAGGGATTCGGCTGATAAATCTTCAACCGTATCACGGTGGACGGCGACACATCGACCTCCGACACCGTCCTGCTCATGGCAAACGGACTGGCCGGGAATCCTCCGTTAGCCAGGTCATCCGGACAATATGCGCTTTTTTGCCGCCATCTGGACGCGGTAACAATGGAGCTGGCCCGCATGGTGGCCAGAGACGGAGAAGGCGCCACAAAGCTTATCGAGGTGCACGTAAAGGGCGCAAGGACGAAAAAAGACGCCCTGCGAGGCGCCTTTACCATTGCGGAATCCCCCCTCGTCAAGACCGCTTTTTTCGGAAACGACGCAAACTGGGGCAGGATCATGGCGGCCCTTGGGCGCTCGGGGATCGGCATAGAAGAGGAAAAAGTAGACATCTACATGGGGAAGATAAAGATTGTGGGCAAAGGCCAGACAAAAGGAAAAGACGCCGAAGCGGGCAAGCTTCTGCGTGAAAGCAGGGAGATAAGCCTTCTGGTCGACCTGAACCTTGGCCGTGAGAGCGAAAAAGTCCTGACCTGCGACCTCACGGACGAATATATCCGGATAAATGCGGAGTACAGGACTTGATATGTTCCGAACCAGGGTTTGTGATGGTAATCTAAAAAACCATATGAGATATGCCGGGTTTTTTTGACCGCCGCCGCGTACTGACCTGCCCTTTCTGCGGAAGAGTCCCTGAAGAACCGCACAAAATAAACATGCGATTCGGCGAAACCACGGGGGGCCGGTGCGAATGCGGGGCCGTTTATGCCTATGACGAGACCGGGCATTTGCTGGGCGAGGCGTTCAATGACGCGCTTACCCTGCTTTACGGCGAGGACTATGAGGCTGCCCAGAGCGCATCCGAAGGCGCTTACCAGGAAGAGATGATCAGCTTTGACAGGAGGCTTGGGCGCTACTTCCGGGGCAATGAGGCCGCAGGCGGCATCGGCGGCCTGCTCGACCGCCGTCCCAAGTACGTCTTCCTTAAAAAGACAGGAAAGAGTCAAAAATAATATAATTAAAAATGGCCCTTTTAAGGATCAGAACCTACCCCGACCGGGTACTTAGAGAGAAATCCGGCGACATATCGAACATAACGGGCGATCTTCAGCGCCTGATGGACGACATGGTCGAGACCATGTACGCCGCACCCGGCGTGGGCCTTGCCGCTCCTCAGGTGGGGGTGTCCAAAAACCTGCTTGTGATAGATGTGAATTCCAGGGAAGAAAAGCAAAAATATCCTCTCATAACGCTCGTCAACCCCGTTATCGTGGCGGCCGAAGGGATCTCGGAGGAAGAGGAGGGATGTCTGAGCCTTCCGGATTTCAAATCGGTGGTGGAGCGGGCCAGCAAGGTCTTTGTGAAAGGGTTCGACCGTGAAGGCAAGCCGGTGGAGATCGAGGCCGGCGGGCTCCTGGCCATAGCGCTGCAACATGAGATAGACCACTTGCGGGGCAAACTCATCCTGGACAAGGCAAGCCCGCTTAAAAGAAGCCTTTACAAAAAACGTATTTTCAAAAAGGGCCGCACAGAGTAAAAATAAAAAGAAAAAGACAAAAAGCATGTCTATCGTTTTTTTTGGCACCCCCATGTTTGCCGTCCCGTCTTTAAGAGCCCTGCATGGAGCGGGCGAGGAAATCGCCGCGGTCGTGACTCGCAGGGACGCCATAGCGGGAAGGGGCAAAGAAAAGAAAAAAGTGAAGGCTCCGCCTGTCAAGGAGGCCGCGCTGGAATACGGACTTCGAGTCCTGCAGCCTGCGTCTCTCAAGGACCGGGAGTTAGTGGAGGAGCTTAAAAGTCACTCTCCCGAGTTTCTCGTGGTGGCGGCCTACGGAAGGATCCTCACCGAAGAGATACTCTCCATCCCAAGCATCGCCCCGGTAAACGTGCATGCCTCTCTATTGCCCCAGCTCAGGGGGGCCTCCCCCATAGCCAGGGCCATAATAAACGGGCTGAAAGAAACAGGGGTCACCACCATGCTCATGGAAAAAGGGCTGGACACAGGAGACATCCTGCTCATGGAGAAAACCGCCATCCGCAGGGAAGATGATGCGGGCTCTCTTTCCGGGAGGCTGGCCGAAATAGGGGCCGGTCTGCTTTTAAAAACGATCAAGGGCATGAGAGAAGGTACGATACAGCCGCAGCCGCAGGAAGGCGAGGCAAGCTATGCTCCGCCATTAAGGAAA
This sequence comes from Nitrospirota bacterium, assembly GCA_021813765.1. Classification (GTDB taxonomy): domain Bacteria; phylum Nitrospirota; class Thermodesulfovibrionia; order Thermodesulfovibrionales; family JdFR-88; genus JAKAEG01. The sequence goes on along the minus strand of JAKAJM010000015.1, from coordinate 29,175 downwards.
GAAGACGGGCTCATTAACTGGGCACGGACGGCAGGGGAGCTTTTTAACTTCGTCAGGGGCATGAACCCCTGGCCTGGAGCATATTTTTTCCTGGGAAGCGAGCGGATAAAGGTATTGAAGGTGGAAGCCAGGGAAGGAAACGGAGCCCCCGGAGAGGTGGTAAAAGCGAGCCAGGAACTGCTGGTCGGCACGGGTGATGGCCTACTTTCGCTGGTCGCCGTGCAGCCGGAAGGGAAAAAGCCGATGACGGCCCAGGCATTCCTTCAAGGCAGGAAGATCAAGGAAAAGGAAGTCTTGAACGGTGCTTTTACGCAAGATACTAATGAATAAGTTCCTTTCCGCTTTCATTGTCTGCTTTGCCTTTATGACGCTGTGGGCGCAAGCTTCCGGAGCTGCTGCTTCACCCGGCAATACCGTGGTCGTCGACGCGGGCCATGGAGGGTATGACGCCGGCATAGTATATAACAGCCCGGACGGCATGCAGACAAACGAAAAAGACGCAGACCTCAGGATCGCCAGGGCGGTGATCTCCACCCTTCGCGCCGCCGGGACGGAGGCGTTTGCCACAAGGCCGGTAGACAGGTATATGGACATATCCCAGCGGGCCCGGGCCGCCCAGGCCAAATCCCCGGGCCTTTTCCTGAGCGTGCATCTTTCTTCGACCGGAGCCTTCAATATTTATGTGACCAGCCTGCCACAGGACCAGACGGACCCCGGGCAGTTTTACCTCTATTCAAACAGGCAGCGCCCTTATATCGGGGAAAGCAGGGATTTCGCCTCAGCGCTTGAGCAGTCGATCAAGCAGGCATTCCCGAACGTAAGCGTGCTCTATACGGAAATACCCCTTCCCCTTCTGGATATGATAGGCGCTCCCGCGGTGATGCTTGAATGCCCGAGCCCCGCATATCTCAATTACAGGGACCCGGCTGTTGCCGGGCGCATTGCCCAGGCAGTGGCAGGCGCGGTGAGAGCCTATGAAAAATGACAAGCGTGGAAGGAAGGTCTTTTTCACCGTTGCACTGGTTCTTCTTTTTGCAGGCGGGCTGACTGCAGGGTATCTTTATCTTTCTTTGGGGACCGGGCTACAGAGAGAACAGGAAAAGCCGTCAGCCGCCCAGGTGGCGCAGGAGGTCCAGGGCAGCTCGCCGCTGAAGATATATTATCCGGTGAACGGATATCTGCAGATGGAGGAAAGGGTGGTGACGCCCATGATACTGACAAGAGAAGACGCCGCCAGGGCCACGGTGCAGGAATTCCTTAAGGGGCCTGCGGGGATGCTTGATCCGTCCATTCCCCCGGACACAAGGCTCCTTGGGACCTACTTTGGAGCCGACGGAGAACTTTTTATCGACCTGTCCGATGCTTTCCGAAGGAACTTCCAGGGGGACGCTCTAACCGAGTACCTGCTTCTGAGAGGGCTTTATGAGAGCCTGCTTTCCAACGTCAGCGGAATAAAGGACGTCCGCCTGCTTATAGACGGTAACGAGATAGAGACCATCGGCGGCCACATGCTGGCAAACGTTCCGCTTGGTAGAGAGCTGATCACGAACTCCCCTCAAAGTACGGGGGTATCGAATGCAGCAAACGGGATATCAAATGGAACAGGCCCTGAATAACGCGCCGATAGGGGTATTTGATTCCGGCCTTGGAGGGCTGACGGTCCTCAGGGAGATAATCCTGGAGCTGCCCGGGGAAAGCACGGTCTACCTGGGAGACACGGCCCGCGTGCCCTACGGCATAAGGTCGGCCGAGGTGGTCACCAGGTACAGCTTCGAGAACATGAGGTTCCTGCTCTCAAGGGGCATCAAGATGCTGGTGATAGCTTGCAATACTGCAAGCGCAGTAAGCCTTGAGGCCCTGAGGGGCGAAGCCCCTGTGCCGGTGATCGGCGTTATAGAGCCTGGAGCAAAGGCGGCGCTCGGAACGTCTAAAAACGGAAAAATAGGCGTGATCGGAACGGAAGCCACGATAAGAAGCGGGGCGTACGCCAGGGTGCTTGAGGCCCTCCGCCCCGGGGTGGAAGTTTTCTCCAGGCCCTGCCCCCTGTTTGTTCCCCTGGTGGAAGAGGGATGGGTGGACAACGATGTGGCCCTCCTCACTGCCAGGAAATATCTTTCCGGGTTCGCGGAAAACGGGATAGACACGGTGCTCCTGGGCTGCACCCATTACCCGCTCCTTAAACGGACCATCGCCGCCGTGCTGGGTCCGGAGGTGGCCCTGATAGACTCCGCAAAAGAAACCGCAAAGGAGATCAGGAAGATGCTCGGAGAAAAACAGCTTTTCAGGGACGTTTCCCTGCCTCCTGAAAGGGATTTTTACGCAACTGACGCGCCGGAGCGCTTCAGGACGCTTGGCGGCAGGTTCCTTCCTGAAAGCGGGACGGGGGGCCAAAAGCGCGGTCCGGGCGGAGATGCGATAATAAAGGAAGTCAAGTTAATGGAGGTATGGAATGAGGCCGGATGGCAGAAAAAATGACGAGTTCAGATGCATCAGGTTGACCAGGGATTTCATTAAAACGGCCGAAGGTTCCGTCTTCATTGAAATGGGCAACACCAGGGTCATATGCACGGCAAGCATAGAGAACAAGCAGCCGCCTTTTCTAAAGGACCAGAAAAAGGGCTGGGTGACGGCCGAATATTCGCTCCTTCCAAGGGCCACGCATACAAGGACAACGCGCGAGGCGTCCATGGGAAGGGTAAGCGGCAGGACACATGAGATACAGCGCCTTATAGGCAGGAGCCTGCGTTCCGTAGTGAACCTGGAGGCCCTCGGAGAGCGTACCGTATGGGTGGACTGCGATGTTATCCAGGCCGACGGGGGTACGAGGACAGCGGCCATTACCGGCGCGTTCATCTGCCTGTGGGACGCATTGTCCCGGGCGGTAAAAAATGGCGTCATCGCCAGGATGCCCATAAACGACTACCTTGCGGCCATAAGCGTGGGGATCGTAAGCGGGGAGTCAAGGCTGGACCTGTGCTATTCCGAGGACTCGAGCGCAGAGGTCGACATGAATGTCGTCATGACGGGAAGTGGCAACTTTGTCGAGGTCCAGGGCACAGCCGAAGGGGCTCCGTTCAGCAGGGAGAGGCTGGCCGGCCTCCTCGACCTTGCAGGAAGCGGCATAAGAGAAATCATAAAGCTGCAGAAAAGCACGCTTGAAGGCTAGTTATAAAAAAACGGAAAATGTGGCGGGGGCTTATGCGCCCCGTCGTGTGTTAAATTTTTCCCGTATGTTAAAATAGACTTTGGAGGTAACACCATTAAGTTGAATCTGGCAAAAGGTCTGTTCGTCTGGCTCCTGATCGGGGTCCTCATGATACTTCTGTTCAATCTCCTCAACACTCCGAAATCGTCGACTGAAAACCTCATCTTCTCCGATTTCATGCAGAAGGTCCAGTCGGGCGATGTAACCGGGGTTGTAATAAAAAACAACAGCATAACCGGCAAGCTCAAGGACGGCAAGGACTTCAAGACCTATGCCCCCCCGCAGTACGGAAAACTGGTAGACGTCCTCGAACAGAAAAACATCAGCATCGCGGCCAAGCCTCCGGATGAAAATCCGTGGTACATGAACCTCCTCTTTTCCTTTGGCCCGATACTGCTTCTGGTCGTCATCTGGGTGTTTTTCATGCGCCAGATGCAGACCGGGGGCAACAAGGCGCTTTCCTTCGGCAAGGCGCGGATAAAGCTCATGTCGGACAAGGCGGTGAAGCTCACCTTCGCTGACGTTGCCGGCATAGAGGAGGCAAAGGACGAGGTCTCCGAGATAATCGATTTCCTGAAGGACCCTGGCAAGTTCTCCAAGCTGGGCGGCAGGATACCAAAAGGGGTGCTCCTTGTAGGCCCGCCCGGCACGGGCAAGACACTGCTTGCAAAAGCGATAGCCGGGGAAGCCGGCGTGCCGTTTTTCAGCATCTCCGGCTCCGATTTCGTGGAGATGTTCGTGGGCGTGGGGGCCTCGCGGGTGAGGGACCTCTTCGACCAGGCCAAGAAGAACGCGCCCTGCATCATCTTCATAGACGAGATCGACGCCGTTGGGCGTCTGAGGGGCGCCGGGCTTGGCGGCGGGCATGACGAGCGGGAGCAGACCCTGAACCAGCTGCTTGTGGAGATGGACGGTTTTGAAGGGAAAGAGGGTATTATAGTAATCGCGGCGACGAACCGCCCCGATGTGCTGGACCCCGCTCTTTTGAGGCCGGGGAGGTTCGACAGACAGGTGGTTGTGCCCCTGCCGGACGTCAAGGGCAGAGAGATGATACTGAAGGTCCATACAAAAAATATCCCGCTTGACGGGAACGTGCAGCTTGAAAAGCTGGCCCGCGGCACCCCGGGCTTCTCCGGAGCGGACCTGGCCAATCTCGTGAACGAGGCGGCCCTCATAGCGGCAAGAAAGAACAAGGCCGCCGTTGAGACCCCCGACTTCGAGATGGCAAAAGACAAGCTCATGATGGGCGTTGAGAGAAAGAGCATGATAATAAACGACGAGGAAAAGAAGAACACCGCCTATCATGAGGTGGGGCATACCCTTGTAGCAAAGCTCACGCCGGGCACCGACCCCATCCATAAGGTAAGCATAATACCGCGCGGCAGGGCGCTGGGCGTGACGCAGCAACTGCCCATAGACGACAGGTACACCTACTCCAAGGAGTTCCTGTTCAAGACCTTAAGGGTGCTTATGGGCGGCAGGGCCGCAGAGGAGATCGCGCTCAACCACATGACCACCGGGGCGGGAAACGATATAGAAAAGGCCACTGAACTGGCCCACAAGATGGTCACTGAATGGGGAATGAGCGACAAGCTTGGCCCCCTTACGTTCGGCAAAAAGGATGAACAGATATTCCTGGGCAGGGAGATAGCAAAGCACAAGGATTACAGCGAGCGAACCGCAGAGGAAATAGACGCAGAGGTCAAACGGTTCGTTATGGAGGCGTACCAGGACGCCAAGAGTATACTCGCAGAGAACCAGGGACTGCTTGAGAAATTCACTTTGCGGCTTCTTGAGCGGGAGACGATGGACAACGACGAGATAGAGAGCCTGATAAGGGACTATAACAACCCGGGCATCCAGACTGCCTGAGTTCTTTTTCCTGCCTAAAAAAGAAAGGAACGAATAGGCATGAAAAAGAATTTTTTCCTCCATTAATCAAATGCTGCTCAGGATCGGCGGGTGCGTCTTCGACCTTTCCTGCCGTACGCTCATCATGGGTATCCTTAACGTCACGCCTGACTCCTTCAGCGACGGCGGACGGCACATGGACCCTGGAATGGCGGTGGAGCATGCCCTTGAGATGGCGTCCCTTGGTGCGGACATTATCGACATAGGCGGCGAGTCCACAAGGCCGGGCTCAATGCCCGTGGACGAAGAGGTGGAGACCGCCCGCACGGTGCCGGTGATCAGGGCAATCAGAAAAAAATCATCCGTGCCGATTTCCATAGACACATACAGGTCCTCGGTGGCCCGTACAGCCCTCGATGCCGGAGCCGATATGATAAACGACATAAGCGGCATGAGATTCGATGCTGAAATGCCCGGGCTTGCTGCCGTCCGCAAGACCCCTGTAGTCTTTATGCACATAAAGGGCACCCCAAAAGACATGCAGAAAAACCCGGTCTACGAGGCCCTTATACCCGAGATACTGGACTACCTGAGGGGCTCGATCAGGATTGCCACCGGGGCGGGTGTGGAACGCTGCAATATGATAATCGACCCCGGCATCGGGTTCGGCAAGACCACGATTCAAAACCTGGAGATACTGAGAGACCTCGAAATGCTCACAGGCCTTGGACTGCCTGTCCTGGTGGGGCCGTCAAGAAAAGCCTTTATCGGCAAAGTCAGCGGCGGGCTGCCGGTCGATGAGAGGATGGAAGGCACGCTTGCCGCCGTATCCATCGCAATCATGAACGGGGCCAATATCGTGAGGGTCCACGACGTTAAAGAGGCTGTAAGGGCCGCCCGCGTTGCAGACGCCATCAAATACGGAAGACTGTCTTAAAAAAGATAAAAAACCTCCCTTGCGTCTTTACTTGCGGCTATCGTTTCTGTTAAGTTACTAAAGAGTTTTTGTGGCAGGCAGAGTTTTTTAAAACGGGCAGTTATGGCCTGCGGGTTTTTTTTTCAATAGGTTTTTACAGCAGTTTTTTTCAAGATGCAAGGAGAAAAGCCATATCCATGATCAGGAAAAGTAAAAAATACCTTCTTCCCCTCCTGATTATATTGCTGACTTTTTCTTGCTCCACGGCGGAGCAGAAAAGAGAGGCAGGCCTGCATTACAAACTTGGGCTGGCCAGGCTCCGCGCAAACCAATATCAGTCCGCGTACGTGGAATTCGAAAGAGCTCTGGAATATTATGACGGGGACAAGGACATCTATAACGCGCTGGGTTATGTCTACCTGCGATGGGACGACCCGGATAATGCTAAAAAAGCCTTTACCAGGGCGGTGGATATAGATCCGGATTTCTCCGAAGGCTATAACAACCTATGCCTGGTCGAATACCAGCGCAAACAATACAGCGAGGCCGTCGCTTACTGCAAAAAAGCGCTTTCAAACCCGCTCTACCCCACTCCCGAAAAAGCCTTCTTCAATCTAGGCCTTGCCCAGTTCAAGCTGAAGAAGTACAACAAGGCAATAGATGCGCTCACCCAGGCCACTATCAGGAAGTCAGATTACTACCCGGCCTTTTATGAGCTGGCGGTCATATACAACCAGACCGGGGACTATGGGGACGCGGCTAAAAGCCTGGAGCAGGCCATAAAGTTCGACCCCCGGTTCAAGGGAAATATGGAAAAAGCGGAAAATTTCTTCCAAAGCGGGGGCGATCTTCCCTGGTGCCGCCAGGATGCGTCGCAGATCCTCGAAGTTTTCAAATACTGACGAGAGCGGGACCCAAAAGCCTGGACCTTTTGCCTCAGGATATCGAAAGACTGGTAAAAGCCTCAAAGGAAGCCCTTTCCTTCTCGCGCCCCGTTTATTCGGGGTTCCGTGTGGGTGCGGCCGTGATCGCGCATGACGGCAGACTGTTTACGGGTTGCAACCTGGAGAACGCTTCACTTACCCTGAGTGTCTGCGCGGAGCGTGTGGCACTCATGAAGGCGCTTTCCGAGGGCGCGACCGGTCTGCGGGCAATAGCCATTACCTGCGCCAGCGGAAAGACCTGTTATCCATGCGGGTCCTGCAGGCAACTGCTCTTTGAATACGCCCCTGAAATAAAGATCGTGCTTCCTTCAAGGAGCTCAATAAAGGTGCTGGACCTTAAGGAGCTCCTCCCCATGCCCTTCATCAAAAAATAAAAGACCCGCGCCTTTTCCTATTTCTTTTTTGCTTCTGTCTTATGGCACTTGAAACACGAAAATTTCGGCGGGTGTGAGGCTGGCAGGGGATGGCTTTTGCCAGGCCCATGACATACCATGCAGGCTGAAACGGCGGCGGCCCCACGGTGGACGGCGTCATCAGGCAGAGGGGGCCATTTATGTTTAGGGAGAATAAGGAGCGCTCCAACTATCAGTATTACAAGGACCAGAAAGCCAAAAAAGCTTTTCATGCTCCATTCTAACACAACCCATGGCTTTCCGTGCGGAGACATAAAAAAAGGGAGCCGGCCAAGGCCGGCTCCCTTTTAACTGATCCTCTTCCAGCCTTTATTTCGCCGCGCCCGCTTTTTCAAGCGCGTCCACTTTCCTCTGCAGTTTTTTTACGGTGTTCAGCAGCGGCACGAAGTTGAAATAGCTCACGTCATCAACGGGCAGCTTTTCGTCGCTTCCCCACACTATCCAGGAGGCGTCATAGACCCTCACATGCTTGAACCCGAGCTCCCTCAGCACAAAATACGTGTTGGACGCCCTGGTGCCGGTCTGGCAATAGGTGACATACTGCTTCCTGGGGTCCAGCTTGGCGTATATCTTTTTCAGCTCGCTTATGGGCTTAAGCAGTGTCGTGTCTCCCACGTAGTTGTGCGTGTAATTCATGTTCACCGCGCCAGGAATATGGCCCCCGCGCACCGCCCTTATGTCTATGCCGGCGTATTCCTGAGGGGAGCGCACATCAAGCAGGACTATACCCGGTTTGTGCAGATGCGCCAAGACGAACCCTGTTGTAGCGTATTTGGAGGGATTCGGCCTGGCCTTGAACACAGCAGCCGGAAGTTTTGTCTCTTTCGTTGAAAGCTGCCCCTTCCATTCCTCCATGCCGCCGTTAAGGACATGGATATCTGGCATTCCAAGATAGTCGAGCATCCAGAATTCAAGATAGGCCATTTCCCTGCCGGCCCCGACAAGCACAACGTCCGAGTTGATCCTGAGGCCCTTTTCCCCCAATATCTTTTCCTCGCGAGCCACCGGGAACATAATGGCATCGGGTCTGGTCTGAAGGTCGTTGACCGGAATGCTTATCGCCCCTGGGATGTGCCCGTGGAGGTAGGCCTTCCCGCTCCTTACGTCCACGATAACCGCTTTCTTATGCGCTGACAGCCATCCGGCATCCACAATTAGCGGGGATGCGCCCGCCGCGTTAGCGGCTTTCAAGGCTGTTCCGGCGACTGCAAAAAACACCATGAGAAATGCGGCCAAAACCAAGCGACTCCATTTCCTGACTTTCATCTGTGCATGTCCTCCTTGTTCAAGTGTTTTAAGATAAATTATCAAACCCCTGCTGCAACCCATAATGGATTTACTATAGAAAAAATCCGGCGGACAGTTCAAATTAAAAAACTAATCAATAAGTAATCTTATTTTTAAACTTTAAGATGTCTCTTGGCAGGACAGGCGCGATCACAGAAAATATTCGGCCAGGTTGATGCCGTATTTATTGTGGTCCACCGTTTTGCGTATGCTTCTTAAGTACATCCCGCCCGCGTTTTTTTTGGTGAGGTCGGCGACCCAAGGTTCTATCCTGTTTCCACCCGAGTCGGTTATGACCCTTACCCGTGGTCTCATGCTGTCGGCCTGGTTTGCCGCAGAGACCACGCCCAACTCAAGTGTGTCCAGCACCACCAGGGTCCCTACGGGGTAAGTGCCCACCAGGTTTATGAAGAACTTCATAAGCAGTGGGTCCAGTTGGGATGAGACCCGCTTTACCATCAGCGCCAGCGCTTTGTCTGGCGTCATGGGAGTCCGGGCATAAACCCTGGACGAGGTCATGGCGTCGTACTGGTCCGCAATCGCCACTATCCTGCTGAACAGGTCAAGCTCCGGCAGAGCCTTTATCCCCGGATAACCCGAACCGTCCGGATGTATGTGGTGCTCATAAGCCACTATGGCCGCGCGCACACTGGCCGCATCGAAACTCTTCATCCTGAATATCAGTTTCACCCCGAACAAGGGGTGGCGGGCCATGACCTTCCAGTCATGCTCGTCAAAGACGGTCGGCTTGTTCAATATCTCGTTGGGTATCACCGTTTTTCCTATATCGTGGAAAAGGGCGACAAGGCCGAGTTCCATCAGGGATTTCTTGTCCATTCCCAGCCGCTGCCCCAGCGCCACCGAAAGGATGCTCACGTTCACGGAGTGGTGGAAGGTATACTCGTCATAGTTCTTGATGACGGTCATCCCGAAGAGGAACTCTTCCTTGTCCAGAAGGGTGTCCACCATGGTCTCTACCACCCTTTTGGCCTTCTTCATGCTTATGCGTTCGCCTATTTTTATCTTGTTCATGACGCCCCTGGTGAAAGAGACGGCATTGAAGTAGGTCCTCTTCACCGTCTTTCTCATGTCCACATCGGACTGCTCCGATATCCTGCGGAGCCTGCCCACGCTTATGCACCTCATGCCGTCGGTCTTGAGCAGGAGGTCTTCAAAAGGCTCCGCCTGGAACTGGCAGGAGATGAAAGCCGTCAAAAACTCCTGCATGTCCGCTGTGCTGACCTCGCACCTGAATTTTATGCTTCCAAGGGCCCTTTTTTTAAACTCCCTCTGCAGGAAATCGAAGTTAAGGAGATGCTCCATCGTGAACTTTACCCGTTCGCCGTTCAGGTAGAAGTACTCGCCAACGATCTCTATGTCCATGGAGCTTTCCTCCAGTATGATCACGTTGGCAACCGCTACGAACTTCTCGATGGATGTGGCCACGGCGACGTTCCGGGGATCGTGAAGCTGCGAGGTGCGCACAATCACCGCAAGCTGGCTCACTACGTCTCTTGACAAACGGTCAATGTCCCGGCTGCTGTCCATACTCTATCCGTTTAATCGCCCTGTAGGAATAATCGCTCAAAAGCCTGTTTTTCGCTTTTTTAAGCTTCTCGAGGTGCTCCAGGGCGCTGCGGCTGCCAAGCAGCCCCAGCCCATAAGCTGCGCACGCCCTGAGCTCCGCCACCTTGTTTTTCCTGAAAAAAGATCCGGTCCTGAGCATGCGCAAAAGGAACTCTTCCGTCTCCTGACCGCCCCAGTTCGCGAGGACCTCAAAATACTCTTTTTTTTCATTGAAATCCAGATCGATAAAACCCTTGCCGTTTATGCGGGAAACTATTATCCCCTTTGCCGGCTCAGACATCAGCTTGCCAAGCGCCCTTACAGCCATCATCCTTATGGACGCCTCCGGGTCGTCGAGGGCCTCTCTCAGCGCCGGCAGCACCCCGGGCCCCTCGAACTCTCCAAAGGCCCTCAGCACTTCCATTCTCACGCGGACGTCCTGGTGGCGGGCGGTCTTCACCAGATATTCGATAACGCTTCGGTCCTTTATCTGTCTCAGTATATAGATAATATTGCGCACCACATACCACCTGGGATCAGAGAGGCCCTTCACGAGGGCCTGAATGTCCTTCCCGCCAAGGAAGACCAGGGCGTTGATTATCCTTTTCCTGGCCTCGATGGTCTTGAGCTCGCCCAGTATGGATATGAAGGAAGGCACAGCTGACTTGTCCAGGTGCCGCACGTATTCCTCAAATACGGCTTCGAACATCTCTCCGGTATCAAGCCTTTCTCCCAGCATGCCCACTATCTTTTGCGAGCTGGCGAACTCAAAAAGGCGGCCAAGCTCTTTTTTGACAAGGGCGGCGTCCGGCGCTCCCGCAACAGGGCCCGATGCCTTGGAGAGCAGGCCGACCGCCGAACGAAGATCATCCTTTTTTATGCAGTATTCGAATACCTCTATCATGAGGTCAACCGGTTCCGCGCATTCGGAAGGACCGGCATCCCTGAAAAAATCGAAAAGCATTCCGGTCAGCTTCGGCAGTTTGCTGGTGGAATCCCTCTCAAGCTCTTTCAAGAGCTCAAGCAGGTCGGCCTTTGTAACGGGGGCTACCTCCGGCTGCAATGGGCCACCTTCATCTTTCAGTATCTCGCCGTAGATGCGCTTTAGCTCCGGCTCATCGGCACCCTCCCCTTTTGCGTGAGCGATAGCCTGGTCCTCATAAACGTTATCCTCCAAAAGGAAGTTCTCATCGATAACGTATTTTATGTGCTCAAAATCACGCTCCCAAAGGAGCGTCACTATGTCCTCTTCCTCTCCATCCCGCTCAAAGTCGAAAGATATGGCCCGCAGGAATTCCCCAAGCTCGCCGGACGAAAGACCTCTCCTGAAAACCAGCTCCCTCACCCCGTCCTTGAAAAAGAAAAATGCGAAGTTGTCCTCCTTGTCCTGGCTTTGATATACCACCTGTTCTCCAAGCAGGATCTCACTCTGCCTGAATTTGAGCTCCAGGTCGCCATATTCCAGCAGGAAGGCGTCCGTGCGCCTGAAGGCGTCCTCTATCGTTTTGGAGTAAACGGGATTATTGGCCGGGTACATGCGCAAGCTTTTTTTCGCGCGCTGAAAGACCTGGATGAGCTCCTGTGCGGGCCTTAAAATGTCCTCGTCAGACATGGTATTTAAGTTAGCATACGGGGCAAAAAGGGGTCAAACGGGAAAATTTTTGATCTGCTTAGAAAATGATTATACGCTTTGCCCTGGCGAAATTCCTTATTACCATCGCCGCCCCGTAGAGTCTCTGGAGCCTCAGGTTTCTTGCCCTGATGGCCTCTATCTGACCGTGCGGGAATTTTTCCGACCTTATCGCGGTGAGGCATTTCTCAAGCTCCGCATAAAGTGCCTTCAGGTCCTCATTTTCGAAGGGCTTGAGGAATATTGGGTTCACGGTGGCATAGCCCTCCGAGATGTCCTGCGCTATGGATTTGAAGCTCTTACCCCTCGGACTGCTCAACTGCGGACCGCCTGCCAAATATCTTTGCGCCGATGATGCCTATCTCGTAAAGCACTATCATGGGCAGCGCCATAAGCGTCTGGTTGAAGGCGTCGGGAGTGGGGGTAAGGATCGCGGCCACTATGAACGCCGCCAGGATGGCGTATTTCCTGTTTTTTGCCAGCCCCTGGGCGGAGACCACGCCCAATCTGGCAAGCACCACCAGTATCATCGGCAGCTCAAAGACGGCGCCGAAGGCAAGAATGAATTTAAGGCAAAAATCCATGTAGTTGCCGACGGATATCATCGGCTTTACATACTGGGTCTGATAATGGAGAAGGAAGTTCAGGGCGAACGGCAGCACGACAAGAAAGCAAAAGGCTGCCCCTGAAACGAAAAACCCTGTTGCGAAGAACACAAATGGGGCGACCAGCCTCTTCTCCTTCGCCACAAGCCCCGGCGATATGAATCCCCATACCTGCTTGAATATAAGCGGCAGGGACAAAATGAAAGCCGCAATGGCGGCCATCTTTATATACATCCAGAAGGCCTCCGCAGGAGCCAGAAACACCAGGTTTGTTGTGTTTGCCCTTTTTGTCAGATGGTAAAAGGGATAAACAAGGTTTATCTCGGGATATGACCTAAGCGGTATGGTGAGGACCTTGAAGATGGTCCCGGAATAATAAAAACACAGGCAAAACGCTGCAAAAAAACCTGCAAAGGAGACTAACAACCTCCTGCGCAGCTCGACCAGGTGCTCGGTGAGGGGCATTCTTACGTCGGCCATTCCCTATGCCCTGTGTTCCGGTGCGCCTGGTTCGCCGCTTTCGGCTCGGGCGCCCCCGCTTTCATGCCCCGGACTGCCGGCCTCCGGCCCGTCTGAAGCGGCTTTATGCGCTGGACTGTCCCAATCTGCCTTAATTTCCATCTCCTGCCCTGCCCGGCTTGCCTCTTGCTGTGCCTGCTCTCTCCTCGACTGGGCACCCAACTCCTGATCCAGTTCGAACCGGACTTCCGACAGGGCGCGCTTAAGCTCTCCAAGAAATCTTCCCATTACCTTTGCAACTTCAGGCAGTTTCTTGGGACCAACGACAAGGAGGGCTATTATAAATATTACAAGGAGCTCCTGGATGTCTCCGAACATGGTTTTATTATACTATTTTGCCTGAAGATTAAAAAATCGGCCGGTAAATATCTTTTGTCTTGCTCAATACCCGGTCACGCGCCCGAAAGAGGCCCCGAATGCAAGCATAAGCCTGAACTCGGGATGCCTGTTCTTAAGGTCAAACCCGATGCCAAGCGTATTGTAAACGCCCCCGCTGGACAGCCTGTAGCCAAAACGTAGCTCCGAGAGGTCTACCCTGTCAGAAAAGGCGCTCTTTCTGAGCTGGAACTCTCCCAGCATCTTCAGGTTATGGGCCGCGGCGAATTCCAGGCCGGTAAGGAAATCGAACTCATCCTTAAGGCTGCTTTTGCCAGAGACCGTGTAGAAGATATTTGCGTGGGCCATCAGCGGGCCGAGTTTCCGGCTCAAGGCGGCCCCGCCGCCCACGCCTCCGTCACGGCTCAGGGCGTCCCTCCCGGTAGGCAGATATCCCATTACCAGCAGAGCGGCCGCAGGCATGTATCTGCCCTCCCCCCGCATCCTGTATTTAAAGGCGCCCCCTATGTCCTCAAACCCGCTTCCCCCTTGCAGATTGTCAACGTAGGGGACGTTAAGCGTGACCTCCGCCCTGTTCGAAACCCCGTAGGAAAGACCAAGTATGTGCCGGTAAAAGCTGGGGTCCTTGGCCCGCTCTATGCTGTAGGAGATGGCGGTGCTGCCCTTTGGAAGCGAGAAGGCGCTCCACGTCCTGAAAACGGAATACGGGGCGAGGGGATTTACGAAGCTCAGCTCCTGGGCATTAGAACGAACGGAGGGGAACAGGAGAAAGAACAAAAAAAAAGCAAAAAGCAAAAAAGAAAAAGCCCTTTCACGGCAAAGACGGAAAGCGGGCATGATATTTTTCATGTTAGAAAATAACAAAATCGCCGCTGCCTGTCAAATGACGGAGGACCTGGGCAACGTCCCTTAATACCATGCGCTCGGAGATCATCACCTCGAATGAACCTTCCGGCATGAAGCGCAACTTTCCTGCGAAATCCCTGAGGAGCGTCTCCACGGGAGGAGATGCCTCCGGGTGGAATCTGAAACGTGCCTTTCCTCCTGCCTGCGATATCGCCGAAACCGATGCCCTGGCGGCCTCTATCCGCAGTGACATAACCTGCACCAGGTTCTTCACCTCATCGGGAAGCGGCCCGAATCTTTCGGCAAGCTCTCCCGTTACCTTCCTTAGCTCGCCTGCATCCTGGGCGGCGGATATCCTACGGTAAAAACCTATCCTCAGGGAGACGTCCTCGATATAGGTCTCCGGGATAAGGGCCTCAACCCTCAGGTCCACAGGCGGCATTTCCCTCTCAACCACCGGCTCGCCCTTCAGCTCCGCCACCGCCTTTTCAAGCAGCTCCACATACATCTCAAACCCTATGTCGCTGATATATCCGGACTGCTCTCCGCCAAGCAGGTTGCCCGCCCCCCTTATCTCGAGGTCCTTCAATGCGATCCTGAAGCCAGCCCCCAGGTAACTGAGCTCCTCCAGCGCCTCAAGTCTTTTCCTGGCGTCCTCGGTGATGATGTCGTAGCCCGGGATCAGGAACCATGCGTAGGCCTTGACATTGCCCCTGCCCACCCTGCCCCGCAGCTGATAGAGGTCCGCAAGCCCTATCATGTCAGCCCGGTCCACTATTATGGTGTTGGCCGTCGGGATATCAAGCCCGGCGCCTATTATCGCGGTGGACAGAAGAAGGTCAAGCTGTCCGTCCAGGAACCTGATCATCACTTTTTCAAGCTCGCTTTCCTTCATACGCCCGTGGGCCATGCCCATACGTATGCCAGGAAAAAGCTCGCGCAGGAGCCGCAGCAGCTTTTCAAGATCTTCTATCCTGTTGTGGACGAAAAACACCTGCCCTCCCCTTGAAAGCTCGGCCTCCACAGCCTCCTTGATCACCTCATGCCCGAAAACGGAGATGGTGCTTTTGACCGCGAGGCGCTCCTCGGGAGGGGTCTCTATAACGCTCAGGTCCCTTATGCCCGACAGCGCCATCTGGAATGTCCTTGGGATCGGCGTGGCCGTAAGCAGGAGCACATCCACATTTTTCCTTATCTCTTTTATGCGCTCCTTCTGGGCAACCCCGAAGCGGTGCTCCTCGTCTATTATCAGAAGGCCGAGGTTCTTCAGCTCCAGTCCGGACCTTAAAATTGCGTGCGTGCCTATGAGAATGTCGGTTTCACCCTTGCCGAAGGCCTCATACGCGGCAAGGTTCTCCGCCTTTCCCTTGAACCTGCTGACAAAATCTATTTTCACGGGGAAGGCGGAGAACCGGCGGGTGAAGGTCCTCCAGTGCTGCTCGCAAAGCAGCGTAGTGGGCACAAGGACCACCACCTGTTTACCATCGAAGACCGCCTTGAACGCGGCCCTCATCGCCACTTCGGTCTTTCCGTACCCCACGTCCCCGCACAGGAGTCGCTCCATCGGACGCGGCCCCTCCATGTCCTTTTTGATGTCCGCCACGGCCCGGGACTGGTCGGGGGTCAGCTCGTAGGGAAAAAAACTGTCAAACTCCCTGTGCAGCTCCGTGTCCGGACTGAAGGAAAACCCTTTTGATATCTCCCTTTCGGCATATATGCGGACGAGCTTTTCCGCCATTTCCTTAAGGCGCTTTTTCACCCGCGCCTTTCTGCGCTCCCAGGCCTTTCCCCCCAGTCTGTCCAACTGCGGGCTTGCACCTTCGGGATTTTTGTACTTGTGCACTTTTTCTATCCCGTACAAGGGCAGGTATATCCTGGCGCCTCCGGCGTAATCGATTATCATCAGGTCCGACCGGGCGCCATCGGACTCTTGCTTGGCGATGCCAATGAACTTTCCGATGCCGTGGTCGCTGTGCACCACAAAGTCTCCCGGCTGCAGGTCGTCCATCGTATGGATGAGGCCCGAAATACGGGACTTCCTCATTGGCTTCCAGGCAGGCTTTTCTCCGAAAAGCTCCCGGTCGGTCACTATCAGAAGCCCGGGCAGGCCGAACCCGGCCGAAAGCCCCTGGGCCACATACGTGGCGCACAGCCCGCCTGCATAGGAGGAGACCTCCTCGGGCTCCAGCACCGGCATGTGAAGCCCGTCCTCCCAGATGATGTTCTTCACCCGGTCCGCCTGCGAATGGGAGGAAAGGACAAAGAGCATGTCATACCCGGCATTTCTAAGGGTCTTTACCGCGCCTGGTATCTGGTTCACGTCCCGCCGCTCGCTGCTTAGCAGCCCATGGCCGGCCAGAGAAGACACCGGGACTGACAGCCGGCCTTCGGCCTCTTCCCCCTTGAGGGGGAGCCCTGAAAGTGTTATGAAAGGATGCAAGGGGAAAAAACCTTCCCGCGCCTGCGCTTCTCCTTCAAGCGCAAAAAGAGTGAAGCCGTTCAGGTCCGCTGGAAGGCCTTCCTCCGGCTCTTTTACCGGCAGGACGGTGAGGGAGAAGATTTCGCTTGTATGCATCTGGCTTTCAACATCGAAGAGCTTCATGCTGTCTATGTCGTCCCCGAAGAACTCCACGCGGGCGGGGTCATCCGCGCCGGCGGGAAAGATGTCCAGTATCCATCCCTTCATCCTGAACTGCCCAGGCTGGCTTACTATGGGGGCAGGCTTGTATCCCATGGCGGTCAAGCGCCTTTCAAGCACGGCCCTCGGGAAAGACCCTGGATACGAAAGCCGGACGATGTTCTCTTCCAGAGCCTCTACCGGCCACAGGGGGGCTTCAAGCGCAGCCCTTGAGGCAAAAAAGACCATCCTGCTATTTTTTGTTTTTTTTGACTTCGGAAAATTGGCAGCCCCTGTCAGGAGAGAAAACTCGGCCCGCCTGCCCGAGAGCTCGGCTCCGTCAGGCTCCGGCAGCAAAAAAGTCTTTTTGCCCTTTTCCCCTGCGCCAAGCAGTTCCAGAAAAAACCCGGTGTCCCTCTGGAGGCGGATGGCCTCCTGCTCGGAAGGGGCAACGCAAAGGACCGGTTTTACGCTTTCGTACCTTTTTTTCCCCTTGCCCTCCTGCTCCAGATGCAAAACTGCAAGCGCAAGTGCAGGGCTTGAGCCCCTAAGGGAAAATATACCGCCGGGTTTCTCCCCTGGGAAAAACCCGGGGACAAGAAAACTTTCTTTAAATTCGGCAAAGGCCTTTAGAATGTCCATCTGGCATGGCCCTTCAAATGTTCACGCGGGCATGGAACGGATCTTGTTGATGATGGCGGTTGTGGAGAAACCGTCTTCAAAGGGCAGGGAAAGCGTGACCGGCACGATATCAGAGCCCACTATCTGTTCCTTTTTCCAGTCGCCGCCCTTCACAAGAACGTGAGGCCCCAGATACCTGATAAGCTCATAAGGGGTTTCCTCGGGGAAAAGGACCACGTAGTCCACCATCCCGAGGCTTGCGAGCACCTCAGCCCTTTCTTTCTCGCCGTTTATTGGCCTGCCGGGCTTTATACGCGAAACGGACTCGTCCGTATTAAGGCCAACGACCAGCACGTCACCCAGTTTTTTAGCCTCCCGCAGATATCGGACATGGCCCACATGAATGATGTCGAAGCAGCCGTTAGTAAAGACGACCCTGGCGCCGGGCATCCGTTCAATGAGCGACTCCAGCTCTTTTTTAAGATCTTCCCTTTCTATCACCTTTCCCAAGTCAAAGGTCCGCCTTATCCTCTGGATTCTTGAAAAATAAGAATAAAAATCAAAAAACTGCTTTGCCGGCTATCATTTCCTTTGCCTTCTCCAGCATCTCCCTGTCGCCTCGGTACGAAACGGCCTTGATGGCATCCTCCACCTGGAACCATGCCGCATCGTCCACCTCCCAGTCATGGTCCTCCGTGCTCCCGCTCAAATATTTCATAAGAAAAAAATGCACCGTTTTTTTGCAGCGGGTCCTGTCCGGAAGAAAATACCAGTAGGTTATCTCTCCGATCTTGCCGGCAAGCTCTCCCTTGAGCCCCGTTTCTTCGGAGACCTCACGAAGGGCCGTCTCCTCCAGGCTCTCCCTGCGATCGACCTTGCCCTTTGGAAGAGTCCATATCTTCCCGCCCTTCACGGAGACCAGGACCACTTCGGCAAAAGGAAAAGGCCCGCCTGGAGACGGCCTGTATATGACCCCTCCCGCAGAAGTCTGTATCCTGACCGGATCTTTTGTTTCCCTTGGCATCAGCCCCCCCTCCTGGGACAATCAGCCTCCCCTGATCAGTCTCATTATGTCATTCCTGATCGCAAAGGCCATAAGTGTTACGAGAAGAAGCAGCCCCAGCCTCTGGAGATTCGCCTGGGTAGTCTCGCTGAGCGGCTTGCCTCTGACTGCTTCGATTGCAAAAAAGAAGATATGCCCGCCGTCCAGTATCGGAACAGGCAGCAGGTTCAGCACGGCTAGGTTTATGCTTATGAACGCCATGAACATGAGATAGGAAAATATGCCAAGAGACGCGGCCTTGCCGGACTCCTGAACAATGGTTATCGGCCCCCCTATCTGGCTTAAGGAAAAGACCCCGGTGATCAGACTCTTTACGGACTGGCCTATAAAGACAGTAAGCCTGTAAGTTGCAGCCGAGGCCTTGAAAGGCACAGCCAGTATGCTGCCTGCCTTTATGATGTAGAAGGGGATAGCGTCTCCGGCCCTTTCGATGCCTATCCTTCCGACCGTCACCACCTGCCCTTCCATGGTCTTTTCCCTGACTGCCTCGGGCACCAGCTTCAAAGACAGGGTCTTGTCCCCTCTTTTGACCGTAAGGGATATCTCATGCCCTGCCTGGGTGCTGACCACCGCAACAAGGTCCATCCATGTGCTGACGGGTTTTCCATTTATCGAAGTGATAATGTCTCCGGGCATTATTCCGGCCTTCGCCGCGGGCGAGTCGCTCATTACCGCCCCGACCTTTGGGGTAATATCCGCAAATTTGGGGATGTTGATGGGGAGTTTTGCTGCAAGCAGTACGCAAAAGATAAAAAAGGCCAAAAGGACATTGAAGAAAGGCCCGGCAAAGACGATCATTATCCGCTTCCAGACGGGCTGGAAGTTGAAAGCGAAGCGCCTTTCGCTTTCAGCAAGCTCCTCTTCCTGCTCCTCCCCGAGCATCTTCACATATCCGCCTAGAGGCAGGGCGGACAGCAGGTACTCGGTGTCCCCTTTTTTAAACCCTGCCACCTTCGGACCGAAACCAAGGGAAAATTTCAGGACTTTTACGCCAAGGAGCTTGGCAAGCAGGAAGTGGCCGGATTCGTGAACGAATATGAGTATGCCCAGGAGTACGACAGCCCAGAGCAGGATCAAAAACTATCTCCTTCTTTCCTTCTTTATTTCTTCCACAAGGCTTGCAGCGGTTTTCCTTGAAGCGGAGTCCGCCAGGACGGCGGCCTCTTCATCGTCGAGCCTCTGGCTCAAGTGGCTTTGCATGGTCTTTTTAATTATAACAGGAATATCGTTAAATCCTATGGAGCCGGAAAGAAACGCATCCACGGCCACCTCGTTAGCGGCGTTTAAAGCGGCGGGGGCTGTGCCTCCGGCCCTGATGGCCTCGTAGGCGTAAAGCAGGCACGGGAACGTCTCAGTATCGGGGTCCATGAAGGTAAGCCCTGCCGATTGGGTAAGGTCAAGGCGGGAGATGACCCCGCGGAGCCTCTCCGGATAAGAGAGGGCATAGGCGATGGGGGCCTTCATGTCCGGCACGGAAAGCTGCGCGATAAGAGAGCCGTCCGGGAACTCCACCATCGAGTGGACCAGGCTTTGGGGATGGACAAGCACCCTTATGCGCTCCGGAGGGACCTGGAAAAGGTGGTGCGCCTCTATAACTTCAAGCCCCTTGTTCATAAGCGTGGCCGAATCGACAGATATCTTCATTCCCATTTTCCAGTTCGGATGGCTCACCGCCTCTTTCGCCGTTACGTGCTCAAGCTCGGCGCGGCTCCTGCCAAGAAAAGGGCCGCCCGAGGCGGTAAGGATTATCTCTCCGTCAAAAGGCCCCTGTCCGCCGCTTCCCGCCCTGCCGTCTATGCACTGGAAAACGGCGCTGTGCTCGCTGTCTACCGGCAGGACCTTCACGCCGCGCTCCAGCGCCTCCTTCATGACGACACTGCCTGCGGTGACCAGGGCCTCCTTGTTGGCAAGGCCTACGTCCTTTCCGGACCGGATCGCGGCAAGTGTGGGGGCCAGGCCGGCAAAGCCCACGATGGCTGAAATGACAAAATCCGCCCCCTCGTAAGAGGCCGTTTTAATAATCCCTTCCGTGCCGCTCAAAACCGGTATACCCGCCCTTCCGCGGATTGCGGACGCGGCTTCCGGGTCCGAGAGGGCGGCTATCTCAGGCTTGAACTTCTTTATCTGCTCAAGCAGAAGCTTGTGGTTTCTGCATGCCGCAAGAGCGGCCACCCTGAAGCGCTCCGGGTATTTTTCAACCACATCAAGAGCGCTTTTGCCAATGGAACCGGTTGAGCCAAGGATCGCGATCTTTTTTACCATTTTTATTCAGGGCCTCTGCACACGGGAACGCAAGGTCTTTTCTTCTATTCCCCTTTTTGGTTTTTTTCTTAAAACCCGGATAATATATTATTACAAAAGGAAAAAATAAAAAAGTTGAGCAGGTTTTTTGCCATATGCCATATGACGTTCGAATGCTTGTCCTGCAGGCGCTGAGAGAGATAAGGAAAGGCGCACGCCCCAAAGAGGCGCTCGATGCCCTGCCCGGCCAGATCAGCAAAAGAGACAGGTCGCTTTTCATGGAGCTCCTTTATGGAGTCCTGCGGAGGCAGTATCTCCTTGACCACCTGCTTTACGGGTTTTTAAGCAAGGCGCCCAAACAGACCCCAACGCTCGATAACCTGAGGATGGGACTTTACCAGCTCATCTTTACCCGCGTCCCGGAGAGGGCTGCGGTAAACGAGGCGGTGAGACTTGAAAAGGACAAAAAGTTCTCAGGGGCAGGAAAGCCTGCCCTGGTAAACGCAGTTTTGCGCAATGCCGCACGCGGCAAGGATGCGCTTATGGAAAGATTGGACCAACTGAAGGCCCGTTCGGAAAACCCCTCTGCCAAAGAGGCGGAAAGGCTGGACGCGATCGGCACCTTCACCTCCACTCCTTCGTGGCTGATAAAAAGATGGGCACGGAGGTTCGGGGCTGACGAGGCGCTGGCACTGGCGCTTGCAGGCAACCGCATCCCTCCGCTTTCGCTCAGGGTCAACACGCTAAGAAAAACCCGTGAAGAGGTCCTTGATATGCTGGCCGCAAACGGCATAAGCGCCGGGCCCTCCGGCGTGAGCCCGGCGGGCATAAAAATAGGAGGAAGCGCCGTCTCTTTCCGTGACCTGGGGTTTATCCACCCGTTCTGCATCGCCCAGGACGAGGCCGCGCAGCTTGCGGGCTTTCTTCTTGCTCCCGTGCCGGGAGACAAGGTCCTGGACGCCTGCGCGGCCCCCGGAGGAAAGACCACGCACATAGCGGAGCTCATGAAAGACCGGGGAGAGATAGTCGCTTTGGATACGGACGAAAAGCGGATCGGCAGGATCCGGGAAAACGTATCGAGGCTGGGCATCACCTCGGTTTCCACGGCACAGGAGGACATAACCGCCAGGGAAAGCACAGTTTACAAAAAGCCCGGATATTTTGACAGGATCCTGCTTGATGCCCCGTGCTCGTCGCTTGGGGTAATCAGGCGCAACCCCGATGTGAAATACAGGCATGGCGAAGAGTGGCTTGCCCGGTCCGGCAGGAAAGAGCTGCAAATGCTGATGGCAGCGGCGCCGGCGCTTAAAAAGGGCGGAGTCCTGGTCTTTTCCACCTGCTCAACTGAACCCGAAGAAGGAGAGATGGTAATAGACGAATTCCTTGCCTCCGGCCAGGGGGGCGATTTCCGGCTGGATACGGACATGCCTCAATTCCTCCTGCCCTTCTCTGAAAAGGGGTATTTAAGGACATATCCGCACCGGCAGGACATGGACGGGTTCTTTATGGCAAAATTAAAAAAACAATGAAGAAAAAGATCCTCCTGTTTTTTTTTATTCGTCATTCTGGGGGTGGCATCCGGTTTCCTGACTTACAGGGTCATCCTCCTGAACAAAACGGTGGCCGTTCCGGACCTGAAAGGAAAGCCGCCGGAGGCCGCCATCAGCGAGCTCAGGGACCTCGGGCTTAAGATGAAGGTAACCGGCAAGGATTTTGACCCCGTTGTCCCGCCCGGCTCCATCATCGCGCAGGACCCTGCGGCCGGCGAAAGCGCCAGGCTGGACAGCCTTGTGAAAGTAGCGCTCAGTCTTGGTCCGGCAACGCCGCGTATGCCGTCCGTGATCGGAATGAGCCTGGCGGATGCGGTCTCTTTTCTTGCGAAGTCCGGCCTGAAGGTTTTAAAGACCATCCTCATCTATTCTGGCAATTCACCAAAAGGGACAGTTATGGCCCAGGATCCGAACCCGGGTGAAAAAAGCGGTCCGGTGTCTCTTGTTGTAAGCAAAGGCCCCTCTGAGGTAAGCTATTACTGCCCCGATTTCACCGGCATGGGCATTGCGCAGGCGCAAAGCCTGACCACGGCGCTTGGACTGCAGCCGGTTTTCGAGGGCAACCAGGGGCCGGGCGATGCCGGCCCTGGCAGCGGACAGACCGTATCTTCTCAAAAACCGGAACCGGGAGCAAGGGTCTCCCCGGGACAGAAGGTGTATTTTTTTCTGGGTGCTGCCAGGGGCAGTGGCGCCCCTGGCCTGAACGGCCCGGCAGGGATAACGGATTAAGATTTTATTATTATCTTTGATTTCATCTTTTTTGATTTTTTGTTTTTTTGATTTGAATGGGCAAAGGCATGGAAGATAAAAACAAGGATAAAAAAATAGAAAAGGCGGAGGGCAAATTCTACATCGCCCCCTCTCTTTTATCGGCGGATTTCCTCCGGCTTGGCCAGGAGCTCAGGGCCACAGAGGAGGCAGGCGCCGACATGTTCCATGTGGATATAATGGACGGCCATTTTGTGCCCAACATGACCATCGGGCCCTCCGTGGTAAACGCGATAAAGAGTGTGACCAGCCTTCCTCTGGATGTCCATCTTATGATAGAGGACCCCGACCGGTACCTGGAAGATTTCATCGGGGCGGGAGCGGATTTCGTCACGGTACACGTGGAGACTTGCGTCCACCTGCACAGGACGGTGAGCCAGATCAAAAAACTGGGCGCCAGGGCGGGCGTGGCCATTAATCCGGCAACGCCTGTTTCGAGCCTTCAAAGCATAATATACGATACGGACATGGTGCTCATCATGTCCGTCAACCCGGGTTTCGGCGGACAGACCTTCATACCTCACGCGCTTGAAAAGATAACCCAGGCCAAAAGACTTGCCGAAGAAAAAAACCCAGGCGCGCTGATAGAAGTGGACGGAGGGATAAAACCCGGAGAGATATTCGGGGAGGCGGTAAGGGCCGGGGCGGACGTCCTTGTAATGGGGTCTGCCTTTTACGGCTCCGGTGATTATGCCAGCCTTGTACGCTCGGTGAGAAAATAAAATGGAAGATCAAAAACAGAGCAGGAAAATCCAAAAGGCGGACTCCCTGAGGCAGAAAGCCCTCTACAGAAAATCCCTGTCCGAGCTCCGGGCGGTCCAGAGGACGCTCAAGGCCGATGATTACGAAAACCTCTTTAACTGCCACCTGCTTTCGGGCCATAACTGGAGGATGCTGGGGGATTTTGGCAAAGCCATAGAACATTACGAAAAGGCTGAAGCGTTTGCAAAAAAACTTGGAGGCCGCAGCCGCCAGGCGGACGCCGCCGCAAGCCTCGCCCTTTCGCACAGGGCCCAGGGTGACTGGAAAAAGGCCCTTGCTCTGCTTGGCCAGTCCGAAAAGATCTACAAGAAACTGAACGACGAGGAAGCCCTGGCCTTCGTGCTCTGGTCAAAGGGAGGCACTCTCAGGATAAAAGGCGACATAGAGGGCGCGATAAGTTCTTTTTCAGAGGCCAAAAGGATATTTACCCGTCTTGGCGACCTGCACGCGGCAGGCTACTGCCTGAACGGGCTTGGCGGGGCGTCAAGGATCAAGGGTGCATACAAGTCCTCGCTGGGCCATTACACAAAAGCAAACGAGCTTTTCGGGAAGATAAAAGACCCATTCGGGCTTGCGTACTCCTTCTGCGGCATCGGAAACGCGCTCAGGATGACCGGCAGCCATGAGGAGGCCCTGGCCTATTTCAAAAAAGCCCTGCGGGTATACAAGCGCATAGGCGACATTGTCAGCTCCTCCTATACGCTTTGGAGCGCAAGTAAATCGTTGGCGATACTGGGCAGAAAGGTAAACTCCCTCCATTCCCTTAAGGAGGCCGAAAAACTCTTTGGCAAAACCAGGGACCCAAGGGGGAAGATATACTGCCTGCTGTCTGAAGCGGAGTTCAAGTGGTCTGAGGGTCGGATGAAAGCCGCCGCAGGCCTTGCTCAAAAGGCCCTCGATTCGGCAAAAAAACACGGCTTTGAGGTGGAGGCCTGCCACGCCTCCGGGCTTCTGGAGCGCCTGCTCGCAGGGCCGCTTGGCGCCCCTTCAAAACGTTTAAAAAAACCTGGCTGCTACAGGCGGCTTGGATTAAAAAAGCCGGACTTCAGCAATCTGCCAGTCAATATCCCCTGAAGAAACAAAAAAACAAAAAGCAGAGGGCGCCCCGCCCGCAAAAGATATGCTGAACACGATCCCGCTGAACATCCCCAACATACTCACATTGATAAGGATAATACTCATCCCCTGTTTCGCGACAGCGGCGGCATACCAGAGGTTCGATTACGCTTTTTTCATCTTCCTCTTTGCGGCGGTGACGGACAAGCTTGACGGCATGGTGGCGAGGCTCAGCGGCAAGAGTCCCGATATAGGCTCTTTCCTGGACCCGCTGGCGGACAAGCTCATGCTCATTACGGCCTTCATCGTGTTTCTCACGCTCCGCATAATCCCGGTCTGGCTTGCAATTGTGGTCTTAAGCAGGGATATAATAGTTATATTGGGATGGGGGTTGCTGAGCCTTTCCGGGGGGGCGGTGCGGCTTGAGCCGACGCGGACGGGAAAGCTCGCCATAGCCGCGCAGTTTACACTTTTGACGGCCGTGCTCCTTAAAATCAATTATGGCCATATCACGGCCGCTGTCATCCAGGCGATGGTTTGGACTGCCGCCGGGCTGACGGCGGCCTCAGGCCTGCAATATGTGCAACGAGGGCTCAAGATTGCGTCAGAGAGAAAAGCTAGGGGTTGAGGTGGAAAACGTGGCCCCCGGCAGCTTTGCGGCCATGGCCGGGATAGGCGCGGGAGACACACTCCTCTCCATAAACGGCAACAGGATCTCGGACCTGATAGATTTCTTCTTCCACAAGGACGGAAGCCCTCTGGAGATGGAGTTCAGGAAGGCCGGCAGGGTGAAGCTCGATGTCCCTGAATGGGAAGACCCCGGGATGACCCTGAAGCATTTCCCCGTAAAAAGATGCGGCAACCGGTGTGTATTCTGCTTCGTCTCGCAACTGCCAAAAGGCATGCGGAAATCCCTTTATCTGAAAGACGAAGACTACAGGATGTCCTTCATATACGGAAATTACATAACGATGGCCAACCTTACGGACTGCGACAAAAAGCGCATAGCCAGGCAGAGGCTGAGCCCGCTTTACATCTCCGTCCACAGCACTGACAACGCGATAAGAAAGCAGATGCTCGGGAACCCGGCGGCGCCGGACATCATGAAAGACCTGCGCTTTTTCAGGGAAAACAAGCTCCGCGCGCACACGCAGATAGTGCTTTGCCCCGGTATCAATGACGGCAAGGCCCTGGCCAAAACGGTCAGCGACCTCTACTCCTTCTATCCTTACATAATGTCCATAGCGGTAGTGCCGGTCGGACTTACCTCCTTCAGCAAATCGAAGATAAAACCGGTGGAAAGGGAGGAAGCGGCCGCAGCGCTGGACACGATAGACCGGTTCCAGAAGCGCTTCAGGAAAAAACACGGGGAAAACATTGTATACGGGGCTGACGAACTGTATATAAAAGCCGGCTCAAGCCTGCCGCCCATCGCGGAATACGGCGAACTCCCGCAGATAGAAAACGGCGTGGGCATGGTCCCGCAGTTCCTGCACGAGGCCAGGAGGGCGGGCCAGGCGAAAAACCCCTCGGGTCTGAAATATCTGGCCTTTACAGGCATGTCATTCTATCCGTACCTGGCAAGGTTTTTTGAGAAGCTCAGAAAACAGGGTCACCATGTAACGCTTGTCCCGGTGGAAAACCGCTTTTTTGGCCCCTCCGTCACCGTTACCGGGCTTCTTACCGGGCGGGACGTGCTTAAAAGCCTCGAGGAATACGCCCCGTCGCATGATATACTACTCGTGCCCGAGGCGGTGGTCAGGGATGGGGAGGACATATTCCTGGACGATGTGGCTGTGACGGACATGGAGGCGGCCCTGGGCATCAAGGCCCTGCTCATAAGGGCAACCCCTCAGGGAATTCTGGAGGCCATTGGGAGACAGCCGTGATGACAGAAAAAAAAGGCATGAAGATAACCGCTGGCACAAAACTTCTGGCCCTCTTCGGCCATCCGGTGGGGCACAGCCTCTCGCCCCAGATGCACAACGCGGCATTCGGGCAGACCGGCCTGGACTACTGTTACCTTGCCATGGACATAAAGCCCGAAGACCTGCCGGAGGCGGTGCGGGCCGTGCGCGCGCTGGGCATAAGGGGAGCGAACATCACGGTCCCCCACAAGGAAAAGGTGATCCCGCTTCTGGATGAGGTAGACAGCGAGGCCGCCTTCATAGGCGCGGTAAACACGATAGTGAATGACGGCGGCAGGCTCAGGGGCTACAACACCGACGGCAGGGGTTTTATCCAGTCGCTTGCTGAAGAAGGCATAGGATGGGAAGGCAAAAACATACTCATCTGCGGGGCCGGAGGGGCCTCGCGTGCCGTCAGCTATTATCTCTCGGAGAAGGCCCGCACACTGAGGATATTCGACCTGGACAAAGGGAAACTCGAAAAACTTGTGGGTGATTTGAACAGGATAAGAAACAACGTGGAGGCCGCCGGCGGCGTCCTGGACCTGGGCGGCGTCGATGTCCTGATAAACGCCACTCCTCTTGGGCTCAAGGAAACAGACCCTCTGCCGGCAGACCCCTCCAAACTGGCGCCGGGCTCGGTGGCAGGCGATCTCATCTACAGGCATACACCTTTTTTGCGGGAGGCCCAAAAGGCCGGGCTCAGGACCTTTCACGGCCTGGGGATGCTGCTTTGGCAGGGTGTCTTCGCACAGGAGCTGTGGACGGGAGTGCGACCGCCTCACGATGTGATGCGTGAAGCCCTGCTTAAGGGGATGCAGGGCCATTAGATGGCGGGCATGAATATGGCGCGGTTAGGCAAAAAATCCCTTTCGGCCCTGTTTCTTCTGGGGGCGGTGCTGTCTGCGTTTTCTTTTTCCATGCAGCACAAGACAAATGAAGCGGCTCCGCAGAAGCAGTCGTGTTACCGATCTTCTCTCTCCGATATAAACGTACTGAATATCATTGGCAGCAGGACATTATGGTCTGCCACCTCGAAAAAGGCGGTCTTCTCCACCAGCGGAGACACGGCGAGCCTGAGCGACGTGGCAATAGACATCCCTTCTGAAAATGCACGGCTTACGGCCAGCCGGGGGCAATACGACATGGATAACAATACGCTTTCCCTGAGCGGCAGAGTGAAAAGCCAGGTAAAGGGATTTGACGTAAAAACCAGCTCTCTGCAGATCGTGCCGGGCGGAAAGCTCAACACCGGCGGCAGCGACAAAGTCCTCCTCAGCAAAAAAGGCATCAAAATAGAGGGCCTGGGACTGGAAGCAGATCAGAAAAAGAATGTGAGGTTGGACAGGAATGTCAAAGCGATCTTTTATTAGCATATCCGCCCTGGCCCTGCTGCTGGCCTTTTTTTCCGTCGCCCTTTTCCCTCAGCAAAAAGCGTGGGCGCAGCAAAGGGGCCTGAAAAACGCGACCGGGGCCAAAAAGCCGTCCCCTCAGGAAAAAACAAAAAAACCAAAAGGGCCCACCATAATAACTTCCGACACTCTATCGGCGGACCAGGCCACGCATACCGCCATTTTTGAAGGAAGGGTGGCGGCCAGAAACGGCAGCATGCAGCTGTTTGCCGACAAGATGGTAGTGCACTACAACGAGGCTGGCGGGGTCAAGACCATAGACGCATCGGGCAGCGTAAAACTTATAAAAGGGGGGCGTGTCGTGACCTCCGGACAAGCGCATTATGACAAGGCCACCGACAGCATCCTCTTCAGCGAAAACCCGAAGATAGCACAGGCAAGGACCGTGGTCACAGGAACGACCATTACCTACTATGTTTCCACGGACAAGATGGACGTGAAAAACAGCCAGGTCTTCATCGAGAGCAAATGACAGGCGGGCGCGTACTCAGAGCGACGGACATAACCAAAAAATATGGCCGCCGCACGGTGGTAAAGGACATCAGCGTGGAGGTCCGCTCCGGAGAGACGGTGGGCCTTCTTGGCCCGAACGGGGCTGGCAAGACCACTACTTTCTATGTTATTGCGGGCCTTCTTAAACCCGAGGGCGGCAAGATAGAGCTTGACGGCAAGGACATCAGCTGCCTGCCCATGTACCAGCGTGCGCGCAGGGGCATAAGCTACCTGCCCCAGGAGCCCTCCATATTCAGAAAACTTACCGTGAGGGAAAACCTGCGCTCCGTCCTTGAGATAACGAACGGCCGGGGAAAGGCAGAGATCGAGGAGCGCGTTGACACGCTGCTTGCCGAGTTCAACCTGGGCAATTTTGCCGACCGGGAAGGGTTCCGGCTTTCGGGCGGCGAGCGCAGAAGGACGGAAATAGCGCGCTCAATAGCGGCAGGCCCAGGCTTCATGCTCTTTGACGAGCCTTTCGCGGGAATTGACCCAATTGCTATAATAGAATTGAAAAAGATGCTAGGATATTTAAAAGACAAAGGGCTGGGGATACTGATAACCGACC
>JAKAJM010000078.1 GCA_021813765.1 Nitrospirota bacterium | reverse complement strand
CAACATGAGCGCGGACTTTACCTGGGCGGAGGCGACGGGCATGTCGTATTTGAGCCCTTTCAAATCGCCGCCCCTGATGGCCACCGGCGGGTAGGAGTCCGATGCCCTGGCCATTATCTTTGCCCCCATGGCTGCAAGGGGCTGGATCACCCGTTTCATTGGCCTTGAGTTAAGCGACTCGTCTCCGGAGAGGACCGAAAAAAAAGGATTGCCTGAAAGCAGTCCGCAAAGCAGCCGTGTGGTTGTCCCTGAATTGCCGCAGTTTATGAACGAAGCAGGTTCCGAGAGGCCGTAAAGCCCTTTTCCGGTTACAAGGTAATTTTCATGAAGAACGCCAAAACCCGGGACGGGTATTTCCTTCCCAAAGCCCTTAGCTTTTGCGCCCAAAAACTCCATCGCCCTTAAGGTGGAGATGGTGTCGGCTGCCAGGAGAAGGTTTTCTATCCTGCTTTTCCCTTCCGCAATGGAGGCGAACATGAGCGCCCTGTGGGAAATGGACTTGTCGGGCGGAGTGTTCATCTCCCCTTTAAGGTTTTTGTTTTTTTCTTTGCCTTCAATCCTTTTGATCAATGCGTTTCCTCAGGCTCCTTGCCCGCGCGAATTCGGCCTCAACCCCACCGAGGTCATTGTCATGTATGAGGGTTTCGACCTTTTCGAGCTCCTGCTTGAACGCCTTGATGGAGTTCAGCAGGTTTTTGCGGTTCAGCCCGCAAACGTCCCTCCACAGCTCGGGAGAGCTAAGGGCTATGCGGGTTGTGTCCTTAAAACCCTGTCCCGCAAATCTTATGCACTCACTGTCGGTAGCGTCCAGCGTGTTGACAAGGCAATAGGCCAGGACGTGAGGCAGATGGCTTACGAGCGCATATATCCGGTCATGCATGTCAGGGTCCATCAGCTCCACGTTTGAGCCCAGAGCCCGCCAGAGTTGCTCTATCGTGCCTAGCGCGCGTGGTTCGGTCCGGGAGGTGCCAGTTATAATGCACCTGACCCCGTCAAAAAGCCCATCGGTGGCGTTGTGCGCGCCGGACCGTTCCCCTCCCGATATCGGGTGGGCACCCACAAACCTTGGCAGGATGGATTCAAGCTCATAGACGAGTGCGCCTTTGACGCTGCCCACGTCTGTCTGAATGGAGTCCCTGTCCAGAGAATCCTTTATGGTGCGGGCGGTCTCAAGGAAGGCCCCTACCGGGGTTGCAAGCACAACGAGGTCCGCCCCTTTTACAGCCTCGCGCGGATCGAGGGAATAAGAGTCTATTATCCCCTTTTCAAGCGCTGTGCGGAGGTTGTCCTCAGTGCGCCCGGAACCGGATACAGTGCGTGAAATCCCTTTTTTTTTCAAGGCAAGCGCCAGGGAGGCCCCCAGGAGCCCGACCCCCAGAATTGCCGTTTTTTCGAACAACATTTTTTATTCAGCTTTTAATTTTCTTTTTTTAAAAAATCAGATATCCCTGCCCACGGCCTTGGCCACAGCCCTGAGTTCCTTCATCAGCTTTTTGAAGGCCTCCGGCCTCATGGACTGCTCGCCGTCGGAAAGGGCCTCTTCCGGATTCGTATGGACCTCTATCAGAAGGCCGTCGGCCCCCGCAGCCACGGCCGCCTTCGCCATGGAAGGTATGTGCTCCAGCACCCCGACCCCGTGGCTCGGGTCCACTACCACAGGCAAATGGGTAAGCTTCTTCAGCACGGGCACCGCGCTTAAGTCCAGGGTGTTCCTTGTTGCGGTCTCAAATGTCCGGATGCCCCTCTCGCACATGATAACGTTGTGGTTGCCCCTGCTCATTATGTATTCTGCGGACATGAGCCATTCCTTTATGGTGGCGGCAAGCCCCCTTTTAAGAAGGATGGGTTTTCTGCTCTGGCCCACTTCCAGCAGCAGCCTGAAATTCTGCATGTTCCTGGCGCCTATCTGTATTATGTCCGAGTATTTTTCCACGGCCTCGATATCCCTGGGGTCCATGAGCTCGGTCACGATCGGCAGCCCCGTTTTTTCCTTCGCCGCCTGGAGGTGCCTGAGCCCCTCTTCGCCAAGTCCCTGGAAAGAGTAGGGGGAAGTCCTCGGTTTGAACGCCCCGCCCCGCAGGAGGTTGGCCCCGGCCGACTTCACCTGTTTTGCGATCTCAAGCATCATCGTTTTGTTCTCGACGGAACAGGGGCCCGCAATGACGCATATCTTTTTGCCGCCTATGGAAACCCCCTTGCATTTGATGACGGTGGAGGACTTTTTGAACTCCCTGCTGGCCAGTTTATATGGTTTCAATATGCGCATAACGCTCTCAACGCCGGATATCGCACGGAATGAGTCGTCCGTTTCCTCCGTAACCTTGGACGTGTCCCCGATGACGCCGATAACGGTCCTCTCCGTGCCTTTCGATATCCGCGATGTAAGGCCCAGTCCTTCCAGTTTTTTTATGACGTGCTTAAGGTCCTCGTCAGAGGCTTCAGGCTTGAGTACGATTATATCCAATTTTATCCTCCCATTTTTTTAAAAATTTTATTTCGGACCGCTTCTTTTGAGCGCCGCGGCAGTTTTTTTAAGCGCATGAATAAACCTTTTGTTTTCTTCCGGCAGCCCTATGGTCACGCGGATGGCATCCCGGCCGGCGGGTCTTATTATAACCCCTTCCTTAAGCAGGGCGTCAAAAAGGGTCTTAGCGTCAGTTACGCGGATGTAGATGAAATTGGCCTCCGTCGGCGTATGGTCGTAACCCAGAGCGGAGAGCTCCCGGTATAAAAATTCCTTTCCCTGCCCGTTCATCTCTATGGAGCGGCGGACGTGGGCGGCGTCATCCAGGGCGCGTATTGCCGCCGCCTGGCCTAAGGAGTTGGCGTTGAAGGGGGGCCTTACCCGTTCCATCTGGGCCAGTATTTCCGGATGGCTTATTCCATAGCCGGTCCTCAGGCCCGCAAGTCCGTATATCTTTGAGAACGTCCTCAGTATGAGCACATTTTTTCCCTGGGCAAGGTATTTCATGCTGTCAGGGTAATCCTTGTGCGTGACATACTCTACGTATGCCTCGTCGATTACGACCAGCACGTCGTCCGGTATCTCTGAAAAGAACTTGTCGTATTCGGGCCTGTAATTTATGGTTCCGGTCGGGTTGTTAGGGTTCGCTATGAAGATCATTCTGGTCTTTGGAGTGGCCGCCTGCGCCATATGCTGCAGGTCGTGCCTGAGATCACCGGTAAGCGGTATCTCAACAGGGGTTGCGCCCTGCAGCGTGGCAGACATGGAATAGACCACGAAAGAGGGTACGGCCATTACGGCCTCGTCTCCGGGACGCAAAAAGGTCCTTGCGGCAATATCGATGAGCTCGTTCGAACCGTTGCCCAGGGTGAGCCACTGCGTGCCCACTCCCAGGGTCCGGGAGAGTTTTTTCTTGAGATAAAATCCGCTCCCGTCCGGGTACCGGTTCAAAGAGCCCTTTTTCGTCTCGGAAAGCACCGCTTCCATGGCAAGCGGAGACGGACCAAGAGGGTTCTCGTTGGAGGCCAGTTTTACCGGATCTTTGATGCCAAGCTCGCGTTCAAGCTCCTCCATGGGTTTGCCAGGCACATAAGCCTTGACTTTAAGAACGTGGTCAGGAGCTTTTATCATCGTCCACCATCGGGTATGAGCCCAGTATCTTCAGATAAAGGCAGTCTTTTTTTATCGTCTCGATTGCCTTATGGAGCGGCTTGTCCTGTATGTGCCCGCGCATGTCCACAAAGAAGATATACTCCCAAGCCTTCCTCTTTGAAGGGCGCGACTCTATTTTTGTAAGATTTATGCCCGCCTTTTTCAGGGGCGCCAGAATATCGTAGAGAGCCCCCGGCCTGTCCTTCACCGAGAACATAATGGATGTCTTGTCCCTGCCAGTCCTTCCGGGATGTTGCTTGCTTATCACAAGGAAGCGGGTAAAATTATGCTTTCCGTCCTGGATGTCCCTGGCCACGAATTTAAGGTTGTATATCCCGGCTGCAGCCTCTCCCGCTATGGCCGCGGCCTCCTCGTCTTTGGAAGCGATCTCCGCCGCCTTGGCAGTGCTCCCGCCCGGGTCTATCACCTGGGCGGAAGGCATGTTCCTCTCGATCCATCCTTTGCACTGTGCCGTGGCGGGCAGGAAGGAATAGATACGCTTTACCTTTGAAGGGTCTCCGCTCAGGGAAAGCAGGTTCTGGGATATCTCAAGCATCATCTCCCCGGCTACCAGCAGCTCGGAATCCACGAACATGTCCAGCGTGTAATTTACGACCCCTTCATTGGAGTTCTCTATGGGCACAACGCCGTAACCGGCCCTTCCGGACTCCACCTCCTGGAAAACGCTCCTTATGCTGTCAGCCGGCATGAAATCCGCCGAGGACCCGAAATGCCTGATTGCCGCCAGGTGGGTGAAGGTGGCGATGGGCCCCAGGTAGGCTACCTTCAGGGGTTCTTCCAGTGAGCGCGAGGCCGATATTATATCCCTGTAAAGGCTTTTTACTGCGCCGTCCGGAAGGGGACCGGAGTTATGTTTGACAAGGTTGGCGATGACCTCTTTTTCCCTTTCAGGAGCGTAACAGCTTATGTTCTTCTCTTTCTTCTCCTTGCCTATCTCCAGGGCAATTGCAGCCCGCTCGTTCAGGAGCTTGAGGATGTTAAGGTCTATCGCGTCTATGTTCTTTCTCAGGTCTTCTATTTTGCCCATGGGAATACAATTAGGATAAAACTTTTTTCCTTACATTTTCAAGGCTTTTAGCGGCCCCGTTTGAGCGTTGAAGGTGGCCGTGACCTTCCGGGCTCCGGCCAAAAGGCCGCCGGGCCGAATCTTTTTGAAACAGGGTCCTTGGAATAAAACATGCCGGGACTGTATAATTTTTCTATGGACGGCGAAAGAGAAAAGTTGGTTCTTGAAAAGCTCAGGGAGGAGGAACGGGGCATCATCATGATGACCGGCCTCATCAGGGAGCGTGTGTATGAGTTCCTGATCAAGAAGAAGGGCTATCTCGAAGATGATATAGAGATAGACGCTCCTTTCGATGTCGAAACAAGCAGGCAGAAGGAGTCCTGCTCCGTGGATTTTATCGTCCGGGCGGGAGGCAAAAGGATAGTGGCGATAAAATGCGCCGTTTCCGCCCTTGAATCGGTGGAGAGGCATGTGCTTGCGTTCGGCCGCGCGGCGGCAGACGTCATGATACCCTTCTCCGTCGTCACGCGTTCCGACTATTCGAGGGTCTTGAGGACGGAAAACGGGGAGCTGATCTCGGAGGACCTGTCAGCCATCCCCGATAAGTCCTCCGCCATGCGAATTGCGGATGCGGAGCTTGCCAAGCTTTCTCCCGAGAAGGCCGAGAAGGAGCGCCGGATACTTCTTGCCTTCAACGTAATTGATTGCGGGGTGCCAGGAGCATGCGATTCCGCCCCGGCAGGCGGGCAGAGCAAGAAAAAATCCTCCGGGCAGGTCATCCCGCTTAAGTTTAACCGGTAGGGAAAATTGAGCCGGCTTGCGGCGTAAAAATGAAAAATTCCGTCCAAGGCGTGAGCCGGAAGGTTTTTTTATTTTTGTTTTTCTTTTTGGATTGACATAATCCAGCCCTAATCTATATCATGTAAGATTACAAAAGGGATGCCGCCGATGAAGATCAAGGTTTCGGAGATACCTGAAGAAGGGATTGACGTTGACGAGAAGACCCCAGTCACGCTCAATGAGCGTGAGACACAGGCCAGCGTCCGGTTCCACATTGACAAGAGCGGCCCTCAGGTCCTTGTAAGGGGGACGGTAGAGGCCGCCATGAGGCTTACATGCGGCAGATGCCTCAAGGAGTTTGTCAAAGATATTTCAATGCCGGTAGACCTGGCATATAACCCGGTGGAAGAGATGGAGGAAGAGCACGGGGCGATAGGCAAGAAAGAGCTGGACATGGGTTTTTACAAGGCGGACGAGATTGACACCGGCGTCATCGCCTCCGAACAGCTCCTGCTTAACGTGCCTATAAAAGTGCTCTGCAGCGAGGCATGCAGGGGCATATGCCCAAGGTGCGGGAGCGACCTGAACGTTGAGGGTTGCGTATGCCCTCCGGCAGACATGACGTCACCCTCGAAATTCGATGAGCTTAAAAAATATTTCGAGGGGAACAAGAATAAAAACGGCAGCGGAAACAGGATCAACTGAATCATAAAAAATAATTTTAGTTCTTTTTCTTGGAAAGGAGAGGAAGATGGCCAACCCGACACACAGACACACCAGGAGCCGGAGAGACAAAAGGAGAGCAAACTGGAAGGGCCAGCAGCCCGCGGTGGTTGCCTGCCCCGAGTGCAGCGAGCCGAAGGTGCCTCACAGGGTTTGTCCTGCGTGCGGGATGTATGACGGACGCAAGATCCTTGCAGTAGTCGAAAAAGAGGGATGATAATCGCGCTGGACGCAATGGGCGGCGACCACGCACCTTCTGCTATCGTGGAGGGCGCTGTCGAAGCCTTGAACGAGTATGATGATCTGGAGATCATACTTGTCGGGGATGAGCCGGCTGTAAAAAAGGAGCTCCTGGGTAAGCGGTTTCCGGCTTTGAGGATCAGGATAATCCATGCCCCCGAGGCCATAGGCATGGGGGAATCCCCCATGGCGGCGATCAGAAAAAAAAGGAACTCCTCCATCCGCAGGGCCGTGGATCTGGTCAAGGCAGGGGAGGCTGACGCGGTGGTGAGCGCCGGACATTCCGGTGTCGTAATGGCGCTTGCCCTGATAGTGCTAGGAGCTTCCGCCGGTGTGGACAGACCCGCCATTGCGGCCATGATGCCGACCTTTAAAAAGCCCTTCGTCCTGATAGACGCCGGGGCCAACGTGGACTGCAGTCCCGTAAACCTGTTTCAGTTCGCGCTGATGGGCAACGCCTTCGCTAAGCATATTCTGGGCAGGCCTTCCCCCCGGGTGGCCATCCTTTCCATAGGTGAAGAGGAGAGCAAGGGCAACGAGCTTACAAAAGAGTCCTTCAAGCTCATACAGCCTGCCGGTCTGAATTTCATGGGCAACATAGAGGGCAAGGATCTTTTTTCAGGCGAGGCGGACGTCGTCGTCTGTGACGGCTTCGTCGGCAACATAGTGCTGAAGACCAGCGAGGGACTGGCAGAGACGGTGATAAAGATGCTCAAACAGGAGATCGGCAGTCTGCCTACCGGCAGGCTCGGCTACCTGTTCATAAAGAACGCCCTGAGGGGTTTTAAAAAGAAGACCGATTATGCAGAATACGGGGGCGCGCCCCTTCTGGGCATAAACGGAACGTGCATAATCGGGCATGGCCGCTCCACTTCCAAGGCCATCAAAAACGCGCTTAAAGTGGCCTCAGAGTTCTCCAGAAAGAAGATGCACGAGATAATAAGGCAGGAGATAGAGAAGAACAAGACAATGCTTCCTCTGAAAGGTAATCCCGTTGCCGCAGGCTAGGATCACAGCTACAGGCTCTTACGTCCCCGCGAAAAAGCTGACGAATCTGGACCTTGAGAAAATGGTCGATACGAGCGATGAATGGATCACAGCCCGCACCGGCATAAAGGAAAGAAGGATAGCCGCCAGAAACCAGGCATGCTCTGACCTTGCGGCCAAGGCCGGGGCCAGCGCCCTCAAGCAAAGGGGGATGAAGTCCTCCGAGTTGGATCTCATCATTGTAGCGACCGTCACGCCTGATACCTTTGTGCCTTCGGCAGCCTGCATGGTCCAGGAAAAACTCGGTGCTGCGAAAGCTGCGGCCTTCGACATAAACGCAGCCTGCTCAGGTTTTATCTATGCTCTGTCAGTAGCCAATGCATTTGTCCGCAGCGGCCAGTACGGCAAGGTCCTGGTTATCGGATCGGAAGTGCTTTCGAAGATAACAAACTGGCAGGACCGCTCCACCTGCGTGCTGTTCGGGGACGGGGCCGGGGCGGTGCTGGTCGAGCCGGCACCGGCGGGCGAAGGCAGGATAGTCTCGGTGGACATACACGCAGACGGAAGCAAAGGGGACCTGCTTATGATACCCGCGGGAGGTTCCAGGACGCCGGTTTCCGAGGAGACGGTGAAAAAAGGCCTCCATTATCTGCAGATGAGCGGCAATGAGACCTTCAAAGTGGCTGTAAAAACGCTTGAAAACCTGGTTCTGAACACCCTTAGATCGAACGGTCTTCAGTCGTCCCAGATATCGCTTCTCATACCGCACCAGGCAAACCTGAGGATAATCAAGGCGACAGCAGAAAGACTTGGCATACCGATGGAGCGGGTGGCCGTGAACATTGACAGGTTCGGCAACACATCCGCAGCCTCGATCCCCATTGCTCTGGATGAGGCTGTCCGGGAGGGCAGGCTGAAACGGGGGGAGTACGTGTTACTCGAGGCCTTCGGGGGAGGGCTCACCTGGGCCTCCGCCCTTCTTGAATGGTAGCGAACCGGCAAACTCGATCCATCCTGCCGGGAAATAGAGTGTGAATACGGACCCCGCTCCGGAGCTCTCCACGTCGATCTCTCCCCCGTGCTCGTCAACTATCTGCTTTACCATGGGCAGGCCCGTACCCATGCGCCCCTTGGTGCTGTAGAAGAGGTCGAATATCTTTTCGATGTCCTTCCGGTCTATGCCGGGCCCCTGGTCCCCTATGGAAAGAAAAATGCGTTTGTCCGAAAAACCGGAGCGAATGACGATCCTGCCGCCCCTGGGCGAGGCGTCCAGGGCGTTTCTTATCATGTGGACAAGGGCGATGCGCATAAGGTGTTTTACGGCATAAAAGTACAGGGGCACGTCTGAAAGATCGAGGACTATGGCGGCCTTTTTTTCCTTTATGCGGCTGTCAAACGTAAGGAGCGTCTCCCTGGCTATCTCGTTCAGGTCCTCGACCTTGAAGAACTTTTCTTTGCTTTTAAGTATGTCCTCGTACTCCTTCACAATCAGGTCCAGCCGTCCGGAGGCCTCCCGCACATCCATGAGCTTTTTCCTTACAGGCTCGGAGAGGTCCTGGCTGTGGAACAGCCTGAGCACGATCGCACCGATGATAGTCGCCGGGTTTCTTACCCGGTCTGCCACACGAAGGGCCATGAGGTTAAGCGAGCGCTCCGATGCCACGCTTTCAAGCTCCTCGTTCAGCCTGGAGAGCTCCGCGTTAAGCTCCGACAGCTTCTTCCTGTCATTTGAGACGTTCTGGTAAAGGTTGTTTACCATGATAAAAAACAGGCTGACTCCGCCGACGAACACGAAACTGAGCGTATCCAGGCTGCCACTGTAAGGCTCTATTACGCTCCAGAGGCGGCCCTCCCCGGAATATGCCAGCGCGTATTTAAGCAGATGCTCAAACCCCCTTGAAACGGCAAAGACGGACAGGGACGCCATGAGCCATATGAAGTAGAGCCAGAAGAGGTTGTCCGGTTCCGCCCGGAAAAGCCTTACCGAAAGCCGAAGGCCGGACAGGGCGAAAAAAATGACAAGGGCCGAGGTCACGATGTCAATGAGGTAAACCGGATACAGCGGAAAGAAAAACATGGTTTTTTATTTTTTACCTTCCATGGATTTGTAGTGCCATCTGATGCCAAGATAAAGGAAAAAAAGGGATGCGGCAAGCAAAATCCCGTTCAGCATGTAAAGCCAGAAGGTCGCACTCTCAAACGCCGCTTTTGCCCTGAAAAACCCACCCGTGTCAAAAACAAGCGCGATGTCCAGGGAGGGCTTAAGCAGGCCAAGAACGTCCCACAGGACCATGCCGGTGGCCGCAACGGCAATATGGAGCCAGCCCCGCTCTTTCGCCAGTTTTTTTCCGAAAATGTAACAGACGAACACGGCAAGCGCTATCCCCAGAAACCCGCGGGCCATCTGGTAAGGGTATAATCCCGGGTACCTGTGGCGCACCAAATCCCATACCCCCTCAGGACGCGCCTGAAGGGCCGCCGCGGAGAAAAAATACCCGCGGGGCGGAGTGAGTGTTCGGACCCTCAGGGGAAGATATCCCTCATTGTTTTTTCGATGCCATGTCATAAAGCGGTTTCAATATGTCTATGGGGATGGGGAATATCGTGGTCGAGTTCTTTTCGGTGGCGATCTCTGACAGGGTCTGGAGATACCGCAACTGCAGTGTAATTGGATTATGGGACATTATGTCGGCAGCCTCCGAGAGCCTCTGCGCGGCCTGGAATTCCCCTTCCGCGTGGATGATCTTGGCCCTCCTGTCCCTTTCT
>JAKAJM010000014.1:23836-44280 GCA_021813765.1 Nitrospirota bacterium | reverse complement strand
CGACTGGCAAAAGTTCAAGTGCAAGGCCTCGCAGGAGTTCGTTATCGGCGGCTATACCGACCCGCGCGGAAAGGGCCGGCCCGGGGCGCTCTTTGGCGCTCTCCTTTTGGGTTATTATGAGGGAGGCAGACTGGTATATTGCGGAAAGGTGGGCACCGGGTTCGATGAGCGGACGCAGCGGGAGGTCTATGGAAAACTGGCCCCCCTGGAAACGGACTCCATGCCCTTTGTTTTCGCCGGGAAAAACGGCTACCTCCAGAAAACCCGGAAGGGCGTCCATTGGGTGAGGCCGCGCCTGGTCTGCGAGATAGATTTTGGCGAATGGACGAAGGACGGCCAGCTCAGGCATCCAAGCTTCAAGGGGCTGAGGGCTGACAAGCCACCGGGGGAAGTCAAAAGGGAGTTTTTGTTCTTATCTTAAAAGGCAAAAGACGCCTGCACCGGAAAGCGTGCGGCGCTCACCGATTTTTATTTTCCTTTTTGATATAATACGCCCGAAAAAAGCGGAGAAATGAAAGAACGGAAAAAGCAAAAGCATGACAAAAGATAAAAGGAAAAAACAGAAGCTGCAGGCGGAGGGGCGGTGGGTGCAGCGGGGGACAACCCAGGGCCGGCCAGGCTCAAGCGGCCTGCCCCGCCCCTTTGTCCTGCCGCTTGAGGGCAGCGCGGTTGCCTCTTTCCGCGAAAGAGAGGCCAGGCGCGCTGCCGTGGTCAGGATGAAGCTCTTCATTGTGCTTCTCGCCTGGATATTCATTTCCTTCGGAGTGCTTGCGTTTTCTTTTATTGCGGCCGCCAGACCCGGCAGCCGTCCGGAGGCAACCCTGCTTCTTGCCTTCTATGCCGCCTTTGCCGCATGCGGAGGCGTGGTGCTCATCGTCAGAAGGATGCTTCTTGTCCCGATGGCCGAGATTTCAAGGAAAAACGATATGCTTGCCGCATCCGAGCTTAACTATCGCACGCTTGCAGCCGAAAAGGAATTTTCAGAGGCCATATTCAACTCTACGGCAAGCGGTGTTGCGGTCCTCGACGAAAACGGAAAGGTCCTGAGGATGAACCAGTCCGGACTTGAAATGATCGAGCTGTCCGCCCGGGACGTCGAGGGCAGGCACATAGGTTCCATAAACGCGGGGATGGAAGAGATGAAAAACATAAACCCGAACTTGAACAGGGAGTTTAACGTGGAAACGAAGGACGGCAGGGTAAAGCCCATCGGGTTCACCAGCTCTCCGCTTTTGGACCACGACGGCAGGCAGAAGGGGACCATCGTGGTTTTCAGGGACCTTACGGAGATAAAAAAGCTCAGGGCGGAGATAAACAAAAAACAGCATTTCGAGTCCATGGGAAAAGTCATGGCCGGAGTGGCGCACGAGATAAGGAACCCTCTTTTTGCCATACAGGCCATAGGACAGATACTGGAAAGAGAGATGCCCTCGCCGCGCCACCAGGGCCTTGTAAGCGCAATGCTCAAGGAGACCGGCAGGATGAAGGCCCTCATAGAGGACCTGCTTTTCTACAGCCGCCCCTCCAGGCTGGAGGTGGCCGCGGTAGACGTGGACTTTTTCTTCGAGGAGATCGTGAACTCCCTCAGGCTGAACGGGTATCAGCCCAGGGTCTCTTTCAGCTGCCCCGCCCCGATGAGGATAAACGCCGACGGCAACAAGATGCGGCAGGTTTTTTTGAACCTCGTGGACAACGCTGCCGGTGCCTCATGCAGCCAGGTTGAAATAAGGGCGGAGCGAAAAAACGGCGCGGCCGTCATAACCGTGCGGGACGACGGGGAAGGGATAGCGGAGGCCGACATGGAAAGGATATTCGACCCCTTTTTCACCACCAAGAAAGAAGGCACGGGGCTCGGGCTGTCCATATGCAGGAAGATCGTCGAGGACCACGGGGGCCGCATGGAGATCAAAAGCGCCAGGGGGGCGGGAACTACCGTGACGGTCTCGCTCCCTTCGTGCTGAAAACGGCGGGCATGCTGCACTGGCCGTTTGTTATGGCTGTATCTGTCCGGCCTTTTCGTCCGGGTCGTGCGGTTCAGGGCGTATAAGGGTTGCCTTCAGGGCAAAAGGCAAATGGTGGTCAAGATGCGGCAATTTGGCATCCGGCAGCTTACTGCCTCTATCAAGGACCGGGCAGTATCAACCCTTACTCTGGTAAGGGTGTCCCAAAAGTTCAATGCAAAAATTCCTTTGTTTCTTTTGGCCAGTCATTCCGGCCAGATTTATTCTGATAGCGGATAAACACGGGCGGAATCGGCGTTAAAAGACTGATTCCCGACGCGCTTCGCTTGCGGGAATGACAATAAATTAATGCTAAAAACTTTTGAAATGCCATACCAGCAGGATGCTGAAAATGCTGTCCCAAAAATCTTATTTTGGACAGGTAGGGGGCTTACGCCCATACCCCTCTTAAGATAAAAAATAACTGAAAGGCAAAAAACATGAAAAATAGTGGGGGCGGATGGTATGAGCGCAGTGGGCTACCGCGGGCGCGTCACATGAAGCAGCGGCAAGCAAGGCAGACCCGGTGCGATACTTGCGGTATGCCTGGCATACAAGGGTAGACGGGCCCCAGCGTAGCGAATGCCGTCAGCCCGCACAACCCCTTTTTTTAAAACTTGAAGCTGCCCTGGATGCCGCCGTTCAGCTCGCTTGGGGTCCGGATGGGTTTCGCTTTTTTGCCGGGAGCGGCCACCGGTATCCCGCATGCCTCGGCTTTTTTAAGAAGGTCGTTTATGTCCAGCGGCTTTTCATAATAGTGATAAGCTCCCCTGGCATAGGCGGCCTCCTTCATCTCAGGTGTGCCGTAGGCGGTCATCACTATCACCTCCGGCGAGGGGTCTTTCCTTTTTATGTGCTCCAGGAGGTGCAATCCCTCGTAACCGTAAACGCCGCTCAGGCGTATGTCCGCTATCACCAGGTCTATCTTGTGGGCTAGTAGGGCCTCCTCGGCCTCCTCCAGCTTGCCAGTGGTGATGACAGACACCGAAGGGCTGCTTAGAAGATGGGAAAGACTAAGCAGAATGGTAGGCTCGTCATCCACTATAAGCACTTTTTTCTTCATGTCCCCTCCCACGGCGCTCACGCGTATAAAATACATTGGCCGGGCCCAATTTATCAATAGGCGGGAACACGGCAAAGAGAAACGGGCGCCGGAGAGTCTACACCCTGTAAAGGGCGGCATCTGATATACTTTAACAGTGAGCGGTAAAACCGAAAACTGCGCCGTCTGCGGGGCTGTGCTCCAGTATGTGAACACCGCCCGCGAGCTTTCCTGTTCGGTCTGCGGCCGCAAGGAAAGCGCCCATATCGTCTGCCCGGAGGG
Organism: Nitrospirota bacterium; assembly: GCA_021813765.1. Taxonomy (GTDB): domain Bacteria; phylum Nitrospirota; class Thermodesulfovibrionia; order Thermodesulfovibrionales; family JdFR-88; genus JAKAEG01. Next base: position 40,956 of record JAKAJM010000014.1, on the reverse strand, counting down.
GCACTACCTGTGTGAATCCTGCCACGGTGCCGAAGCAAAAAAACTGGTAAGGGAGATGGCCCTCCTTACGCTGGAGACGGACCCTCTTCGTACAGCGCTGGCTATGTTCAGCCAGCCCCGGTTGCCCATGCTTGGCTGCGAGCACGCCTATATCGCCGCCGGAGCTTTCATGTCCGCCTTGAAAAACCAGGGCCAGGTCCGGCTGGACAATGGGGACATCGAAGAGGCGTTTGAGCGGCTTGGAAGACAGGCCGTTGGCGGTTACTGCGGACTTACCGGGGTGTGCGGCGTGGTGCCCGCAATAGGGGCCTGCGTGTCCATCCTGTATGGATCAAGGTGCGGAAAGGACATGGAGCAGAGGCTTACGATGGAGGCCGCAACACGGGTGGCCTCGGAGATACTTGGCCTGACCGGGCCAAGCTGCTGCAAGGCCTATACGCTTGCCGGCCTGGTCGCGGCAGCGGATTTTCTGAAGGAGGCCTCGGGTGTCTCGCTGCCCATTCATGACAGGGCGCCTAAATGCTTATGGAGCGCAAGGCATCCTCATGGATGCAGGGGCGAAAAATGCCCCTACTTCCCTGGAAGCCTTTCTACTGGTGCAGGGAGGCCCGCATCAGGCGGGAGCTGTTGAAGGTAAGGGTGCGTCCCGTGGGGACGCGGAACTTTTTTCTTCCTGAAATATCTTTTTTGCCCGGACTTTTTTAAAGGGCTGGGCTCAGAACCCGTATTCCTTCCATTTCCCGTCCACCAGCTTTTTTATCTCCGGCGACATCTCTATGTCCGGCGGCCACTGGCGGGTAAAACCCTCCTGGGGGGTCTTTTTCGTAGCGTCTATCCCCATCTTGCCTCCGTAAGCGGGAATCGCGGATGCATGCTCCAGCACATCGAGGGGGCCCTCCACTATGACAACGTCACGCTTGGGGTCTATATTGTTGCCAAGCCTCCATAGCACCTCGGACATGTCCTGCACGTTCACCCACTTGTCCATCACTATTATCGTCTTTACAAAACCAAGCTGCCCCATGCCCCAGAGCGCGTACATCACCTTGCGGGCGTGGCCGGGATACCGCTTGTCTATCGAGACTATGGCCATGTTGTGGAACACCCCTTCTATCGGGAGGTTCATGTCCACTATCTCCGGGAGCTGTTTTTTTATCAGGGGCAGGAATATGCGTTCGGTGGCCTTGGCGATGAAGCAGTCTTCCATGGGGGGCCTGCCCACTATGGTGGCCGTGTATATCGGGTCGCGGCGCATGGTTATGCACGTGATGTGGAAGACTGGATACATATCAGCAAGGCTGTAATAGCCTGTATGGTCTCCGAAGGGCCCTTCCAGCCTCTGCTCCTGCGGGTCGCAGTAGCCCTCAAGGACTATCTCCGCGTTTGCCGGCACTTCCAGGTCCGAGGTCTCGCACTTCACCAGCTCCACCGGGGCGCTGCGCAGAAACCCGGCAAGCAGCATCTCGTCTATACCTTCCGGCAGCGGCGCCGTGGCGGAATAAAGGGTTGCCGGGTCGCTGCCTATGGCCACTGCAACGGGGAGCCTCACCCCCATGGCGGCGGCCTTCCTGAAATGCCTTGCCCCGTCCTTGTGCATGTGCCAGTGCATGCCGGTGGTGCTTCCGTCGAAGACCTGCATCCGGTACATGCCGCAGTTTCTCTCGCCTGTCTCCGGATCTTTCGTGAACACCATGGGCAGCGTTATGAACCTGCCGCCGTCAAGCGGCCAGGTCTTAAGCACCGGGAACATGTCCAGAGAGGGGTTTTCCTTTATGATCACCTCTTTGCAGGGGCCGCTTTTTACATATTTGGGGATGAAGTCCGCAAGCTTTTTAAGCTTGGGCAGCGCCTTGAGCTTTTCTATTATGTTCACCGGTATTTCAGGCTCCAGGAACTCAAGCATGCGGCCGCCTATCTCGTCCAGGCTCTTTTCCACCTGCAGGGCAAGCTCCATCCGCTCCACGGAGCCAAACAGGTTCACCGCGCAGGGCACGCGCGAGCCCTTCGGGTTTTCAAAGATAAGGGCAGGGCCGCCGGCCTTCACCACCCGGTCATTTATCTCCGCTATCTCCAGGTCCGGGTCTGCCGGCGTGGTGATCCTCTTTAAAAGCGAGCGCTTTTCAAGCGCGGCGATGAAATCTCTAAGATCTTTGTATGCCATCCAGAAATTATAGGACAGAGCGGGGTCCAAAATCCAATGCTTCAGGCTTTAAACCCGGCAGGCTTTTTTGCCGCTTCCCGGCCCTTAATGCGGAAAAGGGGAGAGACATACATTTACGGGCGGCCCGGAGGGTATAATAAAGCGATATGCGGTTTGCGGTTTATCTGGGCAAAAAGATCGTCATCACCATATTTCTGCTGCTTGGCATCACGTTCATAACCTTCTCCCTCACCAGGGCGCTCCCCGGAGACCCGGCCCTTGCGCTGGTGGGGCAGAGGGCAAGTCCCCAGGTGATAGCCGCCATAAGAAAACAGATAGGGGCCGGCAGGCCTTTCATGGTCCAGTACCTTGATTACGTGAGGATGCTTTCCAGGGGGCAGATGGGCCGCTCCTATACGACAAGGAAGGAAGTGCTGAAGGAGATAGAGGCAAAATTCCCTAACACCATGAAGCTTGCCCTGGCCGCCATGCTGCTGGCAGTGCCGTTAGGGGTGGGGCTGGGTTTTTGGGCGGCCCTCAGGAGAGGCACGCGGACTGATATCTTTTTAAGTTCCTTGAGCATTGTGGGAATAAGTGTGCCGGTTTTTTTCAGCGGGCTTTTGCTGATGCTGTTTTTCAGCCTGCAGTTGAAGCTTGTCCCTCCCTCAGGGACTGGAGGACTTCGTTTTCTGCTGCTGCCGGCCGCCACTCTTGCGTTGCCCTCCGTGGCTACCTTCGCCAGGATCACCCGTACTATGGTGCTCGATGTAATGGACATGCCTTTCATAAGGACGGCCAGGGCGAAGGGGATATGGGAGTGGCGGATAAACGCGATCCACATACTGAGAAACGCCATGATACCGATAATCACCGTAATAGGACTCGATTTCGGCAGCTACTTAAATGGCGCGGTCCTGACCGAGACCATTTTCGGCTGGGACGGCATCGGCAGGTACGGGGTGGACGGGATAATGAGGAGGGACTATCCGGTCGTGCTGGGCACTGTCCTGGTATTCACGGTTATTTTCATAATCGTGAACATGATGGTGGATATCGCCTACCACGTGCTTGACCCGCGCGTGAGAGTATTGATCAAGAAATGAAACTCGGAAAAAACTTCCCGCTAAAGGGCAGGGTGGCCGCGCTGGTCCTGCTGACAATAATAGGGCTGTCAGTCTTTGCGCCGCTTGTCTATCCGTACAGCCCAGTAAAGGTGGACTTGAACAGCCTGAGGCAGCCGCCCTCTCTTTCAAGCGGCCACATACTGGGCACCGACCAGGAAGGAAGGGACATCCTGGCCAGACTCTTTGAGGGCGGAAAGGTCTCGATAAGCGTTTCCTTTCTTGCCGCTTTTTTTGCCATGACGGTGGGGCTTGCCGTCGGGCTGGCCTCCGGCTACTTTGGCGGGAAGCTGGACACCGCGCTAATGGCCGTTGTAGACCTTATCCTGGCTTTCCCCTCTCTGCTTCTGGCAATAGGCATATCGGTGGTGCTGCCCCCAGGCACGCTTACCGTCATGCTTGCGATAGCGTCGGTCGGCTGGGCCTCTTTTGCCAGGCTGGTCCGCGGGCATGTGCTTTCGATAAGGGAAGCGCAGTTCGTTGACGCGGCCAGGGCCATCGGGGCTTCCTGGCCAAGGATAATCTGGGCCCACATACTGCCCCAGTGCATTCCACTTGCGCTTACCCTTATGACCGTAAAGCTTGGTGGATATATCATCACCGAGGCCTCGCTCAGTTTTCTCGGGCTTGGGGCGCAGCCTCCAAACGCCACCTGGGGAGCGATGATAAGCCAGGGGATGGACTATATCTATTCGGCCTCCTGGATAGCGGTGCTGCCGGGGCTGGCCATAGCGCTGACCGCTTTCTGCTTCAATATTCTGGGTGAGGCGCTTGCCGATTCCGGGTATGACCCGAAGGCCGGGAAGTTCTGATCGTTTTCCCTGGGACAGGTCCGGAAAAAGAGAAAAAATAAAAAGCAAAAACAAAAAGGAAAGACCTGAAAATTCTTAAATCGCGGGCAGTGGCTGGCGATACTGGAAGCCTAGTGGCCTGATTGCTTTTCGTCTTCTTCCTGTTCGGTCTTGCAGGCTATGCACATGGTGGTTACGGGCCTGGCCCTGAGCCTTTTTATATCTATGGGCTCCCCGCATACCTCGCAGATGCCGAAGGTCCCGCCATCGATCCTCTCTATCGCCTCCTCGATCTTCTTAAGCAGGCGCTGCTCCCTGCCCCTCAGCCTGAGCATGAAGCTGCGGTCGGTCTCTGCGGACGCCTGGTCCCCGAGGTCGGGAAACACGGTCTGCTCGGGCAGCACGTTGATGGCGCTTTCAGCCTCGCACAGGATGATATCCTTCTGCTTAAGGAGGTCGGCTTTGATCTCCTGCAGTTTTTCTTCCCTTGTGGAAGGGCTCTCTTTTTCAGAAGACTTGCCGTTTCCGTCCTGAGGGAGGGGCTTGTTTCTCTGCGATGACATTTTGAAAAACCTCCAGTAGGTTCTTAAGTTACAAGGATAACAAAACAAGCATATGCCAGTCAAACGCGCAAAAAATCATCATTTTAGTTTCACGCCCTTTTGCCGGATGCGACCTTGGAAAAATTCACCTTTAGTTCATAGAGCAGTACGGACAAGCTTTTTTCCTCTTCCGCGGAGAGGTTGCCACTGGTCTTTTCCTTAAGCATGTCCATGGAGTCTATGATGTATTTGGCCTCCGGGAGGTTGGGCTCCGTGGGGACCTCGCCAAGCCCCATGGTCATGTAGGCCATCCCCGCCAGGTTCACCATGAAAGAGAGAAAATCAGGCCCGTGATGCCCATGAGCGTGCCTTGCGCTGCTTTCTCCGGGGGCTCCTTTCTGCTCATGCCTGCCCTCATGGGGATGGGCAGCATGTTCTTCCATCTTCGAATGTGCTGGCCCCTGCTGCTTTTCCGGGTGCGCCGCGGCCTGGGTATTTTCGCGGGCCTGTGCCTTTGGCTTCGCCTGCGTCTCCCCGGCCTTCGGATTCCCCTGTGAATCCATCGTCCTTTTGTCCCTTATCTCGAATTTTTCTCCCATGGTTTTATACTTTATAAAAACAAAGGCGTCCTGTCAATTTGACAGGCCCGAAAGGGCCTGCATCAGATTTGAGGACGGTGCATCTGCATCCGCCTGCACCTTCCGTTCAGTGCGCGGTTTTTTCCGCGTGCAAGCTGACGGCCCCGGTTGGTTGCAGCTAAGGGCGAATATCAAGCCATTGTCAAGATGCGGCCGGCCGGTGTCCGTCTCTTCGCTTCTCTTCTGGAACAGGCAGGAATACCAGCCCCGAAAAAAAATCTGACACAGACCCGGGCCGGGAATTCGCGGGCAATTTTGATGAGACAGGACATGCTTTAATTCGTCATTTTTGGCGAATTTTTTGCGGGAGGGCCGTGCTATAATTTTTTGACAATCCGGAAAGGGGAAGAAAAAAGGCTTTTTCTTTTTTCATTTTTATATGGATGGCCCGAAAGCAGTACAGGCATTCGGAGAGGCGCTGCCCCTCTGGAGTGTGATCCCCTTTGCGGGCATGCTCCTGTCGATAGCCCTGGGGCCTCTGCTTGCGCCCGGCCTCTGGCACGGCCACTTCGGCAAGATATCGGCGTTCTGGGCGGCGCTGTCGGCCGTCTCTCTGTCCCTTGTTTTTGGAAGGGAGGCCGTGGCCGGTTTTCTAGGGGTGATGGTAAACGAATACCTGCCTTTCATTATCCTGATGGGGACGCTTTACGTGATATCCGGAGGAATACTCATCACGGGCGGCTCATCCGGCACCCCGGGGGCAAACGCCGCCTTGCTTATCGCTGGGGCCCTCCTTGCAAGCGTTATGGGGACAACTGGAGCGGCCATGCTCCTTGTGCGCCCGCTGATAAGAGAAAACATGCACCGGAAGAACAGGACCATTGTAGTGGTTTTCTTTATTTTTCTGGTGGCCAATATAGGCGGTGCGCTTACGCCTCTTGGCGATCCGCCGCTTTTGCTGGGTTTTCTAATGGGGGTGCCTTTTTTCTGGACCTTGAAGCTCCTGCCGCATATGCTCCTGGCCACAACGGTCCTGCTGGCGGCTTATTACTTTGCCGACAGGCGCATTTACAGGTCGGAGTTTTTTTATCCGGAGGCTGGCGGGGCCGTCCGGCCATGCGGCGAAAAAAGATGGATTTTCAGAATAAGAGGTGCGAAAAATCTGATTTTTCTTGGCGTGGCGATAGGGGCCATGATCGCTGCGCCCAGGGTGCAACTGGGGCGGGTTTATTTTATGGGGATGCAAAGGGAGATCTCGGAGATGCTGCGGAACCTCATTGTGCTCATGGCTGGCCTTTTTTCGGTCCTTTTCACGTCTCGGGAAATACGCGATGAAAACGGGTTTACGTGGTTTCCGATAAAAGAGGTGGCGGTTATCTTCGCCGGTCTGTTCATTACAATGACTCCCTGTATGGATATCCTTCAGGCTGGAAAGGCGGGGCAGCTGGGGCTGCTTTTGCACGTGGTCAACAGGCCATCTCATTATTTCTGGGCCACGGGGGTCCTCTCCAGCTTTCTCGACAACGCGCCCGCATACCTGGCTTTTTTCAAGGCGGCCCTCGGGAATTTCTATCCGGGCATGGCGACAAGGAGCGCCGCCGGACTTCTTGTAAAACAGCATCCTCTTTATCTTGAAGCCATCTCCACCGGGTCCGTTTTCTTTGGCGCCTTTACTTATATTGGAAACGCGCCAAACTTCATGGTGCGCTCCATATCAGAGGAGTCCGGGATAGAGATGCCGGGCTTCATGGGATACATTCTGAAATACGCGTTGCCGGTGCTTTTACCCCTATTTGTGCTTGAGACCCTGCTCTTTTTCAGGTAAAAGGACTGAAGGAGGATCTTTTTTCATTGCAAGCCAATACAAATGGAAGGGTCCGGAAGATACTCTTTGCCACCCGTTTCGGGGAGATGGCGTTCAACTCTCTTCAGACCCTGTTTGTGCTTAAAGAGGCCGGGCTGAGGACGGTCGTGCTCTGCCATATAATCCCAAGGGAGGAAGTCGGTTTTGTGCCTTTCGGCGGATACCTTAAAAAGGAGGCTGAAGAGCTGAAAGAGGAGGCCAGGATAAAATTTGCGGACTGGCAGCAGGCCATCACCGGGGCGGGCATGGAAAGCAGGGTGGTGATAGAGGTGGGCGAGCCGGTGCCCGATGTGATACGTACGGCACGCGGGGAGGATGTGGACCTGCTTGTTACCGGCAGGGGGCCACGCGCGGTGGACATCGCCAAAAGGAGCCGGCTGCCCGTGCTGCTGCACAGTTATATGGCCCCTTTTGAGGCGGAGGGCGAAACGGCCGTAAGGGAAAACAGGCTCATCTTCGAAAAACCCCTTCTGGCGGCTGGCCGGCCCGGGCCATCCCGGAAGGCCCTTTTTCTGCTCCGCTTGCTGGCCGGGGCTGTCAGGAAGGCTGCCGTAGCCCATGTGCTTGAAAAAAAAGAGCTCTCCGGCCCGGAAGTCGGGAAGATAAAAGAAAAGGAGATGCTTCGCCTTAAGGAGTATTGCCACTATCTTCAGGAGGCGGGCATCGAGGCTGAACCTCACCTGCTGGCTGGAAAGCCCGCAGCTGAGCTGATCAATGAGGCCAGGGCCGCAGGTGGAAGCATGATAATAGCTGCCAGCTCTGACGAGGAAACCGGAGAAGAGGCGCTGGGAAGCGTGGCGCGCAAACTGTGCGAGACATCCGAGTTTCCTGTGCTGCTTGTGCCTGTTTACCCCCATTTACACCACGCGGATTTGGACTAAAATAATAATAAGCGGAGGGCTTACCCCTCCGTGGCAGGCATGCGGCCCGGCAAAAAATCAAAAAATCCCTGATTTATCTTTCCTGCTGTCTTTGTTTTGCGGGAAGAAAAGATGAAAAAAGTGGACTTTCTTGGGCGGCGGGTTCAGGCCTTTCGCCTGAGATCAGAAAACAAAAAACCGTATTTCCAGTCTGAAGAAAGAGAGGTAAACATGTCAAAGTCCGGCCGTTGTCTTGCCTGCTCTTTTATATTTTTGGGGATATTCATCTTTTTTGCCGCAAATTCGGCCACGGCGGCCGCAGCGGTTAAGAATTCCTGTGTTGCCTGCCACTTTAAACTGCCGCAGGGCAGCTTCATTGGAGCAAAGGCCCATGGCTGGAAAGGCTCCGTGCATGAGATGCACGGAGTTACCTGCGACAAGTGCCACGGAGGCGACCCGTCCGCCTCAACGGAAGCGGAGGCGCACAAAGGGGTCCTGGGTTCGAGCAACCCCGAAAGCAGGGTTTATTACAAGAACGTCCCTGAAACATGCGGCCAGTGCCACGGGGCTGAATTGTTCGAGTTCAGGAAGAGCCTCCATTACCGGAACCTGGAGTCAACGGGGAAAGGCCCGGAATGCGTGACCTGCCATGGCTCCATGATAGTGACCGTCCTGACCCCGGGTGACATTGCGGCGGTATGCGAAAGGTGCCATAACAGGACCGGTCTTGCTCACGCCACACCGTATATCCCCCAGTATGCCAAGGCGGTATTGCTTTCCCTGAGGGAGGGCATGGCGCTTGCCAACGCGGACGAGATGCTTTACCGGCCGGCAAAGGACTCCGTGGAGGCATCCATCCTGACCGGCGCCAGGATAGCCTTGCATTCAGCCATGCTCGACTGGCACAGGTTTGACCTGAAGACCATCACGGGCCATCTGCAGAAGGCGTATGACTTGCTGGAGAACAAGCTTCCGGGCGGGAAGAAATAGAGAAAGTAAGGGGCGGCAGATATCAAAAAAAACCTGTACTCCCGGGGAAAATCCTGTGATCTGCCCGATATGAAGAGCCATAAATAAGCTGGAAGAGTAAATAAAAAAAGGCCCCGGCAGAAACTGCCGTGGCCTTTTTTATTTGGCGACTGTAAAGGGGCTCAGTGGCTTGTTTTTTTCTTTCTTGCCGACAGCACGGCGTAGACTGCAGCGAAGACCCCGATTGTGGCAATTATCGTGTAGGCAAGCATTGCCCTGGGGCTGATATGAAGGACGTCTATGTAACCGGAGACCGCCGTCATCAGGATGAATACGCCGCCCCCGAGGCCAAAGGCTGTCATGAACGGCCTGGAGAGCGGGTTGGAGTTATAGTTCTGCGGCTCCTTCCAGCGGTCCAGGAAAGGTATGAGCGCAAGGATGAGGAAAACCGTCCCCGGGAAGATCACCCCGCCGATGGTCTCCGGCGTTATCTTGCCGCCGAATATGGTCACGGAGAGGTCTCCGGGTATTAGCTTCAGGAACCCGTAGACCCACAGGAAATACCAGTCTGGGCGCATAACGGGCGTGCCGGGAGAGGGCGCCCCGTAAAGCTCTATGACGTTTATCGGGACATACGTGGCAAGCAGCACAAGCGCGAACATCAGGAACATGAAGAAAGGGACGCTGATTGCGGCCTGCTCCGGCCAGATCGGTATGCCTATGAGCCTCTTTCCTCCCTTCGCTTCGGGCCTTCCGATGTTGGAGGCGGGCTCCGTATGTTTCTGTTTTACCAGTATGACCATGTGCGCGCCTATAAGCGCTATTATGACCGCAGGGATGAGCATGACATGGAAAAAGAAGAACCGGGGAACCATTGCCGTGGACGGGAACTCCCCGGCAAATATGAGCCTGGACAACCAGCCGCCCAACCACGGGATGGACTTAACCATGTAGTAGGCAATGGACGTGGCCGTCACCGAGAACTGGCTGTAAGGGAGAAGGTAGCCGGTAAAGGCCGCCCCAAGCGAAATGCCCATCAGTGCCAGGCCGACCAGCCAGTTGATCTCCCTGGGCTTTCTGTATGCCCCGGTAAAGTATATCCTCAGGAAATGCAGGATCAGGGAAGATATCATAAGCATCGCGGACCAGTGATGAATGCGCCTTATGATCATGCCCATCGGCTTCATGTCCATATTTACCACGCTGGCGTATGCGGCCGGCACCATGGCATGGAAGAGCGGCACCAGCCTGACCGAAGGCTCATAGAGCAGGCCCAGGAATATTCCGGTTACCACCAGCGAGATGAACGAGAAAAGCGCTATTTCCCCGAGCAGGTAAGTAGGATGGCTGGGGAACGTCTTGGTCAGGAACTTTTCGTTGAACTTTTTTAGTTCAAGCCTCTCTTCAAACCATTTCATTATTTTTATACCTCGCCTTGTTATACCTGCGGTCCGATGGGGCCGGTGAAATCGCTCGTAAAGTAAATTGAGTCACCCTGCACCTTTATGCCGATCTGGGCAAGCGGGATCGGTGCCGGGCCGCCTATGACCTTGGCCCCTTTTGTGGGGTCGAACATGCTGTTATGGCAGAAGCACTCCGTGAAGGAGGCATCCGGATTCGAAGGGTTCTTCACCCAGGAGACGGTGCACCCCAGGTGGGTGCAGATTGCGCTGTAGGAAACGAACCCCTGGTCGGTGAGGTTGATCTTCGTGGGGGCAACGTAATCGGATTCCTTGAGCTTTATGAGCTGCACAATGTTGGCCGGGTTTGCGGTTTTGCCCTTTGGATAGGCCAGCACCCAGTCCCCGTCTTTCATGTCAGACGCCTTCACGGGGTTTCCGGCATTGCTTCCCTTTGCGTATACCAGCTGGTCCCCCGGTTTGATCGTGGAGACGTATCCGGCCTTCTCGGGCGGCGTAACGACCTTAAGGAGCGAAAAAAGCGATACGAACGATCCCGCTATTGACGCGATCATCACGCCAAGAGTGAATTTCCTGCGGGTTATGCCCTGTTTTGTCTTATTGCCCTCTACCATAGCAACTCCTCCTCGCGATCCTCTGATACTTCCCTGAACGGCACGAAGGCCTTGGTAAACAGGACGATATCTACGCCCGCGATCAGGAATATGAAGGCGGTCAGCGTGCCAAGCGAGTAGTTGCCGCCCTTGCCAGATATAAGCAGATACGCGAACGCAACTCCCAACCCAAGCAGCAACAGTGACAGCAGCACTATCAGCGCTGCCATACCCCCTGAATACGAGGGTTTCTTTTGGTGAATGATCTCAAAGCTCATCTCAGTCCCTCTTTTCCAGTATGAGATATATGAAGTAACCCAGTATAAAGACAAAAATGGCCCCGCCGAAAGCGATAAGCCCTATCTTGTAAGGGTCCAGGTCCTGGCTGACCTTGGGGATTATGCCTGGCCTGGGCCCGGCCGCCTTCTGTATTCCGAGCTTTATCTTCATCTTTGAAAGCATCTGTACGGTTGCGTCGGTGACGTTCATCGGGTCCACCTGGTCAAACCCGGTGGTGTCCTTGTGGCAGCTCTTGCAGAGCTGGGGCACCTGAGGTATCACGTTGTGGTGCGGCCCATGGCACTTGGCGCAAGATGGCCCGCCTTTCCCTTCCAGGTAGGCCTTGCCCATGACGCTTTTTGAATACATGGCGACCTCGGTGGGGTGGCATTTGGAGCAGGCGTCGAACTGCGCCTGCCCGTGGGGCGCACCTATGAACCCGTGGTCTTTAGACATGGCCTTGTCCATTGTGGCCGCCGCCGGGTCGCCGCCGTGGCACATGTCGCAGGTAATTCCGTTTTGCTGATGAACGGAACCCGTCCACTCGGCAACGGGCTTTGCGAGCTCGCCGCCAAGGGTCTTGTGGCAGTTGACACAAGAGATGTTCCCGTTCGCTCCGCCCTTCTGTGCAGAGCTGCTCTTCTGCCCGAAGGCGCCAACCGCGAAAACCATAACCAGTGAGAAAACGGCCGCAAAGACAAGTTTTTTTCTCATTTCCTCTGCCCCAGACGTTATTTGATCGAGATCAAAAAAATCCCGCAAAATCAGTAAGTTTTCGGAGTCTGAATTGAAATGGCTGATTTATACTTAGCAGGCAATACATTGTTTGTCAATCTTTCGATGTTTTGGCGGCCCCAGGCGCGCCAGGCTGAGGGACAAAATGGAGCGCACCCGAAGGGCATAAAAATGGATAGCGAGCGAGCCTGGTGGGGCAAGCGAGCGAATGCAAATGATATATGGTTCCTTACATTCGATGCCCGAAGGGCATAAATAAAAAAGCCGGCGCGGGCGTGAACTGCCCTGCGCCGGCTCTCTGGAAGCGAAGTCTTAGGCTTGTTCTTCGGGTACTTCCTCTACGTGGGGCCTTCTAACTCTCACTTCGTGAGGCTCTTTCCCTTCAACTGCGAATCTCAGTTTGCCCGTGTATACGGGCAGGGCGAACTTGCACAGGAGAGTGTAGACCATCGCCCCGAAGGACCATACGCCAAGAGAGACCAGAAGCTCGGTCGCCGTGGGCGTGTATTGGTATATCTCGCCAAGCACATCGGGAGTAAAGCCGGGGATCACAAGGCCCATGCCTTTTTCAATATATATACCCACTATCATAAGCACGCATGCTATGTTGAGCGTTACGAAGTTCTCGCGCGTTTTCTTATTGAGGATCAGCAGGAACGCGACGATACTGGTTATAAGTGAGGTCCATGCATATGGCACCAGGTTTGTTTTCCCATGGAGTCCGAAAAACAGGTAATGTATCGACGTCCCCTCGGCGGTTCCGGGATAGAATGACTTAAACAGATCCGCGCCCATGAAGAACAGGTTTATAGCCATCGCATACGTGATGAAGGTGGCGATCCTGAAGAGCGTCTTGTTCTCTATCTTCACATCGGTGACCTTCCTGAGCACCTGGAACACCAGGAGCATCAGGGCCGGCCCGGAGCTAAGCGCGCCAGCTATGAACCTGGGCGCAAGGAGGGCGGCGCTCCAGAAGGGCCTGGAGAAAGCCGCGTTATATAGAAACGCAGTTACGGTGTGTATGCTGACCGCGACGGGTATCGACAGGTAGATCAGAAACCCGATGAAGGACTTCATGTTGTAATGTTCCCCGCGGGAAAGCTTGTACAGTACGTAGAAGACGACGATAATATTGAGGAAAAGATAACTGTTCAGGGCCAGGACGTCCCACGCGAGCAGCGAGGAAGGCCAGTGCATCATGCCTATGGGCGGCGGAAGGATGTGCCATACCCTGAGGGGCTGGCCCAGGTCCGTCATGATGAACATTATGCACATTATGAGGGCCGTGATCGCCATCATCTCGGCAAACAATACTATTTCTTTAATGGGCTTGTCGTGGTGCACATATGCGGGAACCACCAGCAAAACGGCCGCCGCGGCCACCCCGACCAGGAAAGTGAAATTGGAGATATAGAAACCCCAAGAAACCTGGTCCCTCATGGCGGACATTATAAGGCCATGCTCCGCCTGGCCGATGTACGCGTGCACCCCGATAGCCATAAGGCATGCCAGAAACGCAAGCCACAGGTAATATTTGGCGCTGCCTTTGAATATCGAACCCCATGCGATGAAAAAATTCTTAATTGTCTGTATCATCCTGAAAACCTTTCCCCTACTTCAAAATCGAAGAAGTAGAAAAACTTCGGGTGTGTACCCAGATCATCCTTGAGCCTGAACGTTCTTTTGTGCTCCATGGCATACCTGACCTCGCTTTTAGGGTCCAGGAGATTTCCGAACTTCCGGGCACCCACCGGGCAGGCTTCGACACAGGCGGTATACCTGCCTTTTCTCGACCTCTGAATACAGAAGGTGCACTTTTCAACAACTCCCTTGTACCGCGGACGGTTGCCCAGATAATGGGTATTCGGATTTATATCCGCAGCCGTCAGGCCGGGCTCTCCCCAGTTGAAGTGCCTGGCCCCGTAAGGGCAGGCCGCCATGCAATACCTGCAGCCTATGCACCAGTTGTAGTCGACAACAATAATTCCGTCCGGCTCCTGCCAGGTCGCCTGGGTAGGGCATGCCCTTGTGCAGGCCGGATTCTCGCATTGCTGGCACGCAACAGGCAAATAAAAGTAACCGGGTTCAGGCACCAGCTTCGGGTCGTAGTATTTCTCCGCCTTGTTCCAATCCAGGAAATCCTTATGCTTGAACCGGAGCACCTGTATCCACTGTACCTGAGGGTCTCTGGACTGGTTGTTCTCATTAATGCATGCATACACGCAGGTCCTGCAGCCGATGCAGCGAGAGACGTCCAGCCCGTAGCCGAACAGGACTCCGGGCATTGCCGGCTCGATGCCGATCTTGATGGCCTTTTTGTATTTGCGTTCATACTCCCGCTCCAGGCGTTCAACGACCTGTTTCTTTTCCGCCACGGTCATCTCCCTGAAGTGCTTCTGGAAAAATGACTCCCAGAAACCCTTGAAAGAGGCGTCCGCCCTGTCCAGGGGAAGCATGGTGGTTGCCGCGCCTGCCAAAGCGCCCTTCAGCAGGGTCCTGCGGTTTATCTTAAGCTCCCTTTTTTCAATCTTGTCTTTTTTCATAATGGCTAAAAATCTCCCACTAGTTATTTCCCATATTGTATTTCCGACGGTTTTAACGGGGCCGGAAAGGGTTTGATGGATTTGAACTTCGGGTCATGCGGCCAATGGCAGTTTATGCACTGGTAATATGTTTTCTTTCCATTCCACATGCCTATCCTCTTGCCGTGCAGCCCTGCCTTCCATTCCTTGAATATGAAGCCATGGCACTGGGCGCAAACGAGATAAGACTGATCGAAGCTGACCGTTTGTCCGGTGATCAGCTTTAATGTGTCCCTGTTGGTAGGATTGTGGCAGTCAAAACACCATCCGCCAGGCATATGTTTCAGCACGACATCCTGATGCATCTCGGTAAGTTTTCTTATCTTGTAATTGACGGGCATTGCCGAGTGGCACTGGGAGCACGGCCACAACCCCTGGTCCTGTTTGGGAAACGGAGGACGCGCCATGATGTCTTTAGGATTAGGCAGAGGATAATGATAATCCGTCCCGGCGGCAAAGGCTGATGACAACGGCATAAGCACGAATAGAACTACAGCGATGATTTTTTTTCCCATTTCTTCCCCTTCTTAGAAAAAAACTTTCGTATCTTAAAATATGTTTTGAAGGGGTGTCAAGGTCTTTTCTGTATGCTGCCACAACCATCTAATCTGTATAATTATTTTGAAAATTCACCTCTGCGGAGGCGCCAGAGAACAAGCCCTGTTTTATTTTTATTGCGCTTATCCGGCTGATGACGATTCTTGTGAATTTGTCTTTCCGGCCAGATTTATTCCTGTTGCGAAACGGGGCGGAATCGTGCTTTTGAAAGGAAAGATCCCCGGCGCGCCTCGCTTGCGGAAATGACGCGCGTAAACCGGATAAGCACTTTTTATTAAGCGCCGGGCCGGATTTTTTTACTTGAGGAATTTGCCCGCGTCCACGCCGAAACCGCCCATCAATCCCGCCAGCCCCCTTACTTTGTTTTCAAGGAGCATGACGCCGAAAAGGACCATTATCAGGCCGCTTACGAGCATGATGACCCTCATGTATCTCATGATCCTTTTTGAATAGCTTAGGAACGTGTTCATGGCCAGAGCGGCGGCGAAAAACGGTAAGGCAAGCCCGAGCGAATAGACGCCAAGGAGTTTCAGCCCGTAAAAGGCGGAGCCCCTGGTGGCCGCCACCAGCAGTATGCCGCCCAGTATCGGGCCTATGCAGGGGGTCCATCCGGCGGCAAAGGTCATCCCTATGAGGAAGGCCCCTATGTATCCGGCCGGCCTGCCGCTTAAATGGAATTTTCTCTCCTTCATCAGGAAGTCCAGTCTGAGGATGCCCGAGATGAAAAGGCCAAAGACGATCGTGACCGCTCCGCCCACCATGCGGATCGTGTCCTGGTAATGGAACAGCCATCGTCCTATGGCGGAAGACGATGCGCCAAGGCCTACGAACACGGAGGAAAAACCCAGTATGAAAGAGGCCGAATTGGCCACGGTCAGGCGCTTTATGCGGGCACGCTGCCCGGCGCCCGCCGCCGTCAGGCTTTCAAAGGAAAGGCCGGTTATGAAGGAAACGTAGGACGGCACCAGGGGCAGGACGCAAGGGGAAAGAAAAGACAGCAGTCCCGCCGCAAACGCCAAAGGGA
Source organism: Nitrospirota bacterium (assembly GCA_021813765.1). Taxonomy (GTDB): domain Bacteria; phylum Nitrospirota; class Thermodesulfovibrionia; order Thermodesulfovibrionales; family JdFR-88; genus JAKAEG01. The sequence continues at coordinate 24,899 of JAKAJM010000014.1, read as the reverse complement.
AAGATAAAGATGTGCCATTCATACAGCGCAGTCCTCCCCCGGGCCCTTTATTTTGCTTATGGCATGAGGTATGACATCGATGACCGCACCCAGTCCATCCGCCACGGCGCCAGGGCTCCCGGGCAGGTTTATTATAAGGCAAGCGCCCCTGGTGCCCGCAATACCCCGTGAAAGCATGGCCCTTCTGGTCTTCTGCATGCCGCGGGCCCTCATCGCCTCGGCAAGCCCGGGAAGCTGCCTTTCAATGACCGCGGCAGTGGCCTCCGGGGTTATGTCCCTGGCGGAAAGCCCGGTGCCGCCGGTGGTGATTATAAGGTCCACGAGGGGGGAATACCTGATAAGTCTGTCCTTGAGCGTCTCCATCTCATCCGGTATCATCTCGTAGTGGAGAACGCCGGCGCCTGCTTCAGCAAGGATCTCCGAGATGAGCGGCCCGCTTTCATCAATGCGCTCCCCCCTTGAGCCCTTGTCGCTTAAAGTTATGACGGCCGCGGTGAACCGGGCAACGGCCACAGGGTCTCCGGTCCTTATCCTGCCTCCCGAGAGGACCTTTACGAATATGCCCTCCCTGGGCATGATGCAGTCCCCGGCCTGTCTGTATATCTCGCATTTTTCATGGCACCGTTTCCCGATCTGTGTTACCTCCGTAACGGACTGCCCGATGAGGAGTTTCGTGCCAACCGGCAGCTGGGCCAGGGCAAGGCCCCGGGTTGTTATGTTTTCAGCGAAGTCTCCGGGGGCAAGCGCCCCACCATCAGGACGGCAGCGCGCCTTCTCTATGCTCTCAAGGGCAAGAAGGCTCACCTGGCGGTGCCACGAAGACGAGGCATGGGCGTCTCCCTCTATGCCGAAATTCTCTTTAAGAACGGCCTCTGAAACGGACTTCTTCCTTGTCCCCTTGTTCATGCTTACGTTTATGGATACGATCCGGCCTTCAGGCACCTTCAAAAAATTTCTCCTTCTTTCTCCAAAATTATGCCCCCGCCTATAACGTCGTCCCCGTCATAAAAGACCGCGCTCTGTCCCGGCGCGGCCGCCCACTGTGGCGAATCAAAGGCGATGC
>JAKAJM010000014.1:0-23826 GCA_021813765.1 Nitrospirota bacterium | reverse complement strand
AAAGACCGCAGCCATGGCAGGCGGCATCGTGGAGCGCACTTTTACCCCGGCCCTGAAAAAAAATTCCTTTTTGGAAGGGCCGTCCCATATGTCCCTTAGCCAGTTCAGCCCTCCGGCCTCCAGAACGCTTGCAAAGGCCTTCTCCCTGCCGCCTGCGTAAATTGCGTTCCTGGCGGCGTCTATCCTGTATACGTAAAGGGGTTTTGGATCGTGTGAATCCCTTTGCCCCCCAAGTCCCTTTCTCTGCCCGATGGTGTAGCGGCAGATGCCCTCATGGGTGCCTATCCGTCTTCCCGTCTCATCCAGTATGGGGCCCCGGGCCAGGGCGGACGGGCAAAGCTCCCTTACCATGGCAGGGTAGTCTTTGCCTTCGATAAAGCATATCTCCTGGCTTTCAGGCCTGTCAAAGACAGGAAGGCCCGCCTCTTTGGCCATGAGCCGGACATCCTCTTTCTTCATTCCGCCCAGCGGCAGCATAAGGCTCCGCAGCTGGCCTCTGGCCTGGGCGTAAAGGACGTACGACTGGTCTTTTCCGGGGTCGGCCGCGCGCGAAAGCACCGGCCCGCCGGGCCCCGCCTTTATCCTGGCATAATGGCCGGTTGCGATGAGGTCCGCCCCGGCCTCTGCGGCCGCATCCAGAAGGACGGGGAATTTGACATGCCTGTTGCAGAGTATGCACGGGTTTGGCGTATGGCCTTTTGAGTAGGAAAGGGCAAAGGGCTCGATGACCTTTTCTATGAAACTGTCCCTGGCGTCGACGATTCGATGGGGTATCCCTATTGCCTGCGCTGTCCGGGCGGCGTCTTTCACGCTCTCCAGGCTGCAACAGGAGCGGGGGTCCTTGCGGGCGGTGCGCGTTTCGAACATGAGGAGGCTTACGCCTTCAACCTCGAACCCCTGTCTTTTAAGCAGCAGGGCAGCCACTGAGGAATCCACTCCGCCGCTCATTCCCACTATTACTTTCATGAGGCCGGGCCCACTCCGGACGTTCATTGATATATTTTAACCCACCGGGGTATCTTTTTTGGCCCGTCAGGGCGAGGTCTTTTTTCTTGGCTCTTCCAGGTTTTTAGAGGCAGGCGGCATTGGCTGCGTCAGGCCGCCGTCTCCCGCGGCCAGGCACATAGCGGAACTGGCGCGGCTTACATGAAATGAATAGCGGGTGGGAGCGAGCGATTCCGGCAAAATGATTTGTATCCCTGCATTCGATGCCCGCAGGGCATAAGCGCCATACGGCAAACGGCAGTCGCCGCGCTGTATCGGCAGGGGGTCGCGGCGGCCACTGCGCTCACGCCGCCTGCCTCTCAGCCGCCGGGGGGGCGGTGGAGGGCATCCTCCCGCACAATGAGGAGCGGGCTAAAATAAAATGGTCGTGCACGCCCACAGGATTCCCGAAGGACCTTTTTCTTTTTTCTGGACGTGGAGGCTCTTATGTTATTATTGATACCATATTTCGCATGAGCGTGCTTGACTGCATAGGGAGGACTCCCCTTGTCCTCATCGAGAACCTGAACCCGAACGGGAAGGTGCGTGTGTTTGCCAAGCTTGAGGGCGCCAACCCCGGCGGCTCCGTTAAAGACAGGATCGCGCTTTACATGATAGAGACGGCGCAGAGGGAAGGCCGCCTCCGCAAGGACAAAATAATACTGGAGGCCACAAGCGGAAACACCGGCATAGGGCTTGCCATGGTCGGAGCGGCAAAGGGGCTTAAAGTGAAACTGGTGATGCCTGCATGCGTCAGCCTGGAGAGAAGGCGCACGCTTGAGGCCCTCGGGGCGGAGCTTGTGCTTAGCCCGGCTGACGAGGGGACGGACGGGGCCATAAGGCTTGCCGCAAAGATAATGGCCTCCGCGCCGGATATCTACTTCATGCCGGACCAGTTCAATAACCCCGCCAATATCCTGGCCCATTACGAGACGACCGGCAGGGAGATAATAGAGCAGACGCAGGGGACCGTCACCCATTTTGTCGCCGGGATGGGCACCACCGGGACCATCATGGGGACGGGTAAGCGGCTGAAGGAGTTCAGGAAGGAAATAAGGGTGATCGGGGTAGAGCCCTACCTGGGCCACAAGATACAGGGACTGAAGAATATGCAGGAATCCATAGTGCCTGGCATTTACGACCGGGGCGCCCTTGATGAGAAGATAAATGTGAATGACGAGGACGCTTTCCGTACGGCCAGGGACCTTGCCGTGCGGGAGGGCCTTTTCGTGGGAATGTCCAGCGGTGCGGCCGCTTTTGCGGCCCTTGAGCTGGCGCGCGGGCTCAACCAGGGCACCATAGTTACGATATTGCCCGACAGGGGGGACCGCTATCTTTCCACCTCTCTGTTTGCCTCTGTCTGTGCCAAATGCCCGCCGTAGGCCGGCGGCCTTTTCAGCTTTTCCTGATCTTTAAATATTCGTAGAGCCCGGGCAGGGAGCCTGCGGCCGATGACAGGAAAAAAGCAAAGGAAAGGGCGGTGGCCGTTTGCGGCGCGACCCCCACGGAGCCAAAAAGCAGCACGAAGGACGCCTCACGGATGCCCAGGCCCGAGATGGAAAGCGGTATGGAAGAAAAAGTCGTTATCAGGGGCACGAAGACGAAGAAAAGCGGAAGGCTTACATCCAGCCCGAAGCCGCGTGCAAGCGCATAGACCGAAATGTTGCTCAGGCTCTGCACCACAAGCGAAATGATCAGCCCCTTGAAGAGCGCCCGTTTCCCATAAGTGCCGAAATGCCCGTAGAAATCCGCAAGGAGCCTTATCCTGTTGCCCAGCCTTAGCTTGAAAAAAAGCAGGCTCATAACGATAAACGCGGTGAAAATGACCGGGATGAGCCAGGCCAGGCCCTTGCCTTTAAGATACGGAAACCCCACGGGATAGGCCACAAAAGCGATCAGCATGAGGGCCGTGAACCCCAGGTACCTGTCCATGAATATGGAGGCCATGGACTCCGCCATCCTGCCTGTTTCCTTGTAGACATAATAGCCCTTGACGGCATCGCCACCGATCATTCCCGGAAGAAACGTATTGAAAAAGCTGCCAAGCATGTAAAGAGAAAAGAGTTTTTTAAGGGCGAGTTTTGCCGGCAGGAAGAGCCGCCACCTGAAGCAGGAAACGAATGTGCCCGCGATATAAAGGCCCGCGGCCGCCAGAAAATACCATTCATCCATGCCCCTTATGGTCTCAAGCACCTTCTGGAAGCCGGCTTTGTGCAGGACGAACCAGAGGAGGCCGCCGCTGACGGCGAGCTTTAGCGTCAGGATGAGGGCCTTCTTGAGGGCTTTATAAAGGCCGTTTGGGCCTTTTTCCTTTTTGTTTTTATCCTTGGTCGCCGCCGCCATTGCCAAGGACTTTTCTCAGAGCGTAAATGGGTTTTTTCTGGCTCTCATGGTATACACGGACGAGCATCTCGCCCAGAAGCCCCATGCCTATAAGCTGTATGCCTATGATTATGAGCAGCACGCCCAGAAGCAGCAGCGGCCTGCCCCCGATGGCCTTGTCCAGAAAGAGTTTTTGAAAGGCCAGATAAACGGAAACGGCAAACCCGGCCAGGGTGCTTGCAAGCCCCATGGGGCCAAAAAACTGGATGGGCTTGGTGGAGAAGCTCTGAAGGAACTTTACGGTTATGAGGTCCAGGAAGACCTTGACGGTCCTTGTGATGCCGTACTTGGACTTGCCCCTTGTCCTCGGGTGATGCGTTGTCTCCACCTCCGCCACTTTTACCCCGTACCAGTTTGCCACGGCGGGGATGAAGCGGTGCATCTCCCCGTAGAGCCTCAGGTTGTTTACGACCTCCCTCCTGTATGCCTTGAGAGAGCAGCCGTAATCGTGGAGCTTTACGCCGGTGACCCTGCCTATCAGCCAGTTGGCAATGGCGGAGGGGAGCCTCCGGTTCAGGAACGGGTCTTTCCTGTTCCTGCGCCACCCGCTTACAAGGTCGTACCTGCCGGCCATCTCATAAAGTTTCGGTATATCCGCGGGATCGTTCTGCAGGTCTCCGTCCAGCGTGATGATCACCTCGCCGGTGGCGTGGTCGAACCCGGCGGCAAAGGCCGCCGTTTGCCCGAAGTTGCGCCTGAACTCAAGCACCCGCACGTGCCTGTCCGCGGCCAGGTCTTCAAGGGCGGAGGCAGTCCGGTCCGTGCTCCCGTCATCCACGAATATGATCTCGTAATTTATGCCCATGCCCTCAAGCACCGGCTTGAGCGCCGAATAAAGAGGGCCGATATTGTCCTCTTCATTATAGACCGGTATCACGACTGAGAGGTCTGTGCTATTTTTTTGCATGTCCTTTAAGGTGTCTAATACTCCTTTATTGGTTCTTCCTTCATGCCCCTGAAACCGTAACACGTATATATCGTGTACACGGAGAGCAATTTGCCCTTTTTGTCCCTGCCGGTCACGATATGTCCGCCGGTCTCTTTTTCCGTGAACGTCTTTTTCGTGAAGCCGGCAAAGGCGTCCCTGACGGCCTCCGGCAGGTCCGCAGCCCCTATTGTAACAAATACGGCGTTTTCCCCGCGCAGTCCCTCGAAGCCGGGCCAGAGGTCGTACTGGTTCATTCTACGCCCGGTCCTGGCGCAGTAAGTGATGGGATGCCCCCTCATGTAAAAGGCAAGCTCGGAGGAGGCCTGGTAGGCGTCCGAGAACACGAAATAAGGGGCTGGAGGCGCCTTTTTTTCCACCTCAGCCGCAAGCTCCCTCCATCCCTTCAGTCTGGACTGGAGGTCCAGCTTTGGCGGCAGCGCGGCGATGGAAGGGTAATAGGTCACCGCGGCGGCAAAAAGGCAGGTTGCGACAGCCAGGGCCGAAAGGATTTTTTTTCTTCTTCCGGGAAAACCCCCGGAGGGATATTTTTTCTGCTTTCCAAGGAATACATGGCTGAACGCGAACAGTCCGGTTATGTAGCCGGTCATCGCCCAGTTTGCCTGGACCTTTCCCTGTACGCTTTTAAGCAGGAAGAACACAAGCGTAGGGGCCGCAAACCAGAAGGAAAACCGCCCCCCCGATATCTCCTTCCCCTGCACATGAAGGACCGGCTCCTTTCTGTCTTTGACGATTGCGTAGACCATCAGGGCAAACAGGACGGGAGTGATGACGCCAAACTGGGAGCCCAGGAACTGGAAAAAGCTCTTTGCGGACACCCTCAGGCCGGCCTGTATATCCGCATGGCCCATCTCGTGCCGGAAGTTCACCCAGTTGTGGTGCGCGTTCCAGTACAGGAGCGGGGCAAAAAGGGCCATGCAGGCCAGCAGCCCGGCATATGGGCGAAGGGAAAGGAGTCTTTTTCTTTCCCGGCCCGTGACAAGATACAGAAATACGGAGAGGATGAAGAAAGACATGGTGAGCTTTGTAAGCATACCGGCCCCCACTGCAAGCCCGGCGGCCACCCAGTCTGCGGTGCTGTCCGTTTTAAGCGCCCTGTAAAAGAGAAAAAGCGCCAGTATCCAGAAAAACAGGATGGGGGCGTCTATCGTCATGATGACGCCAAAGACGGAAAAAAGCGGCACCACCTGGAAGAGGGCCGAGGCCCATATCGCGGTCTGCCCGTCATAAAGCTCCCTGCCAAGCAGGTACAGAAGAACGCTTCCGCCAAGGGAGAGCAGCGGGGCAAAAAACCTTACGCCAAGCTCCGTATTGCCGAAAAGGAGGGTTCCTGCCTTTATCAGCCAGGCTATTACGGGGCCTTTGGAGTAATATCCGATGGCCAGCCGTCTCGACCATTCCCAGTAGTGGGCCTCGTCAGGGCTCAGGTTGATATTGCCGTGCCAGATGAAATAGAACCTGAAGACCGTCATGGCGGCAAGGAACACCATGAGGCCGCGCTTCCGGGCTGCACTGTTTTGAGGCATGGGCTTGCTCACCGGTCTTATGCCGGGCCTTCGTATATACATTTGCAACTCCGGAGGAAACATGGGGAGCCTTGCGGAAAAATAAAACTAAAAATAAAAAAATCTTTTCTGACGCGGGTCATAGTGGAAAGGGGCTCTTCAATTCTGTACGGCATCGCCCAGGATCGTCCTTACAAGTTCTCTCATATCGCCAATACGGAAGGGCTTCTGGATGTATGGAACGACGTTCTCCGGCGCCTGCCCCCCGCTAATGAAGAGGAACTTGGCCCCGGGACATCTGGCCCTGGCGCTTTCGGCCAGTTGCATGGCTGAGGAGCCCGGGATATGGAGGTCCATTATTATCAGGCCAAAGCTGTTTGAGGAGAGGGCCTCCAGACAGGAATCCCCGTCCTTCACAGCCGTGACCTCATAGCCCGCCTTGCTTAAGGCCCGTTCAATCGTGGAAAGCACAAGCGGTTCATCATCCACCACGAGGATCTTTTTATTCACTGTTAATAATTTAGCACGAAAAGGTATATTAAATGAATGGCTCTTCGGGATTTGTGCGCGGGTGTACTTTTTGTCATGGCTGTATCTGCCAGGCCCTTTCGTTCGGTCGGGCGGTTCCGGGCGTATGCAGGGGGGCCCGTCAGGATGTCTTCAGGGCGAAGAGGCAAGCGATAGTCAAGATGCGGCAGTTTAGCATCCGTCCGCTTACTTCCTCTCCAGAAGACTAGGCGGATATCAACTGTACTCCCGGAGATCCGGTGATTGCCAGCAGGGAATAAAGCGTAAATTAGGAAATGGAAGCGCACTTTTATTTTTTGAGGACCGCCCCCTGAATGGGCGGATGATATGCAGCCTGCCGACTGGCTTATAGTCGCCCTTTTCATGGCGGCCTCTCTTGCCGTGGGCCTTTATTTCACCCGCAGGGCATCCTCGGGGCTTGGTGAATTCTTCCTGTCGGGGAGGAACCTGCCCTGGTGGCTTGCCGGCACATCTATGGCCGCCACTTCTTTTTCGGCCGATACGCCCCTCTATGTGACCGGGCTGGTCCGGGAGCACGGCATATACGAGAACTGGCAGTGGTGGTGTTTCATATTAAGCGGCATGCTCTCGGTCTTTTTCTTTGCCAGGCTATGGAGGCGGCTTGGCATCGTAACGGACGTGGAGCTTATAAACCTGAGGTACTCGGGGAAAGAGGCTTCGGTGCTGCGGGGTTTCAAGGCGCTTTATTTCTCCTTTGCCATACATACGATAATAAAGGCGCAGGTGATACTTGCCATGGCCAAGATAATGGATGTGGCCCTTGGCTGGGGCAAATGGGAGAGCATCGGCATATCAAGCGGCGTCACGATCGCCTATACGATGCTGTCCGGCTACTGGGGGGTTGTGACGACCGATTTTCTGCAGTTCATTATCGCCATGACGGGTGCGGTTGTCCTGGCGTTTGCGGCCAGCGCCAGGGCAGGGGGCATTGCCCATATCGAGGCGGTGCTGCCAGCGCACGTGATGCGTTTTTTCCCGTCTCCCGGGGGGGCGGCGTTCATGGCCTTTCTGGGCTATATATCGCTTAGCTGGTGGTCCAAGTACTCTTCGGACGGCGGCGGCGTACTGGTGCAGCGCATGGCTTCCTCCAAGGACGAAAAGCAGAGCTTCCTTGCCACGCTCTATTTCAACGTGGTGACCTTCGCGCTAAGGACATGGCCCTGGGTCATCGCGGCGCTGGCCTCGCTTGTCCTTTATCCCAGGTTTGCAGACAGCGAGGCAGTGTACCCGAGGATGATGGTGGACCTCCTGCCTGTGGGGCTCCGCGGGCTCATGCTGGCCTCTTTCTTCGCGGCTTTCATGTCCTGCCTGAGCACTTACCTGAACCTCTCCTCCGCTTATTTCGTTAATGATTTCTACAAGCCTTTTGTCAGGAAGGGAAAGGATGACAGGCATTATATCAACGTGGCCCGCGTCATGGTGCTTGTGCTCTCCGCGGCCACGGCCATCATCACCTACAATGTCTCCTCCATAATAGGCGTCTTCAAGTTCCTGATAGCCTTCGGCTCGGGCACCGGCCTTGTATACATAATGCGCTGGTTCTGGTGGAGGGTGAACGCGTGGAGCGAGATATCGGCCCTCATCTCCTCCAGCCTGGCCACGGCGGTTGTCTATCTGAGCCGCACCTTCGCCCATACGCCCTATTACGACAGGCTAGCGCTGATAATCGGCTTTTCCACGGCGGTGTGGGTGGCGGTGACCTTTTTGACAAAGCCCGTTGAGATGGAAAAGCTCAAGGATTTCTACAGGAGGACAAAGCCCGGCGGGTTCGGCTGGGGGCCGGTAAAGGCCGTGCTTCCGGAAGCCGACCGTACGGGGGCCGGCGCGCTTACCGGCGCGCTTACCCAGTGGGTGCTGGGGTGCGTTTTCCTGGTAGGGCTTACCATCGGGATGGGCGAGGCGGTCCTTGGTTTTTATCTTTCCGCTTTCCTGTGGCTTCTTGCCTCGGCGCTGACCGCGTTTAAACTTTACAGGCCCGGGGCTTTTTCCTAGCATGGCGTTTCAAAAGTTTTTAGCATTGATTTGTTGTCATCCCCGCAAGCGGAGCGCGTCGGGAATCAATTTTTTAAGGACGATTCCGGACAAGCCGGAATGACAGACTTATGACGGTTATTTCTGAAACACCACACTAGTTTAGTGCGTCGTAAATTCACTGGGTATCCTCAATTTTTTTAGCCAAGCCATCCCTTGGCGGCACCCTTCCATTTGCTTGGATATTTTATTTTTTGGCGGTCCTCTTTTGCGGTTGCGTTTTCATATGGCTTAGATATGATTTATAAGGGGAGTTTTTTAAAAAAAGACGGCAAGAGGGGGGGCCTGCGAAGAGGCCATGATCGGAACGGCCAGGACCAGCGAAATGGCGCTCAGGGCAAGGATCGCCCTCAGGGGACTGGACATGGCCTTGGACAGGGAGCCGGCCCTTTTCATCGAACAGGACGGGACGCATTGGCTGAACGAGCAGGCAAGCCTCTTCGTGGCTGAAAAGGGGCTTCGCTGCGAGGACCTGGTCGAGAGGATAAAAGGGGGTGAGGGGCGTCTGAGGGAGATGCTGCTGCAGGACATCCGGCTGGAGCTCATCGGTCTGCCGGGCGGCGGCCTTCTCGTGCTCCTTAAAGATGCTCCAAGCGATGCCGGTCCCAGGTCTGATCTGACGCCAAAGGAACGGCAGGTGCTGATAATGCTGATTCAAGGGCTTTCAAACAAGCAGATCGCCAGGGCCCTGAAGATGAGCCCGGGTACCGTAAACAGCCACCTGGACAATATATACAGAAAATTCGGATGCTCGGGCAGACTTCAGGCCTGCCTTACCGCCCTGAACAGGGGATTTATCTGCATGCCCAGGGAAAAACAGAAAACGCCGGAAAAGAAAACAAGATAGGATTTTTCTTGGCGGCCAGCACATTTCATCTTTTCACCGATTTTTATTCCTGATTTTTTATGTCCAAAAATACTTGACAATATTAGTAGAGTATTATAAAAATAGTTATGCTTAAATTATCGACCAAGGGACAGTATGGGGTTAGGGCGATGTTCGAGATAGCGAGGAGGCACCCTGGCGAGCCTGTCGCCATAAAGGAGATAGCTGCAAGGCAGGACGTCTCCGTGGCCTATCTGGAGCAGATATTAAACACGCTAAGGAAGTCCGGCCTCATCGCAAGCGTCAGGGGGCCGGGCGGCGGATATCTGCTTTCCCGCCAGCCGGAGGAGATAAGCATAGGTGAGATATTGAGGAGCCTTGACGGGCCGATAGCCCTGACGGCCTGCCAGGACCCCATGGAAGGGTGTGTAAGGGCCGACGGCTGCGTTACATCCCTTTTGTGGAAGGCGCTTGGCGAGAAAATAGAGGGTTTCCTGGACGCCATGACGCTCCGGGACCTTCTTACGGGAAATAGCATAAAACAAAAACAAAAAGACCTTTACGGCCACAAGTATGCTTCCGGTGAGGCGCAAAAGGCCGGGCAGCAGATGTTTTTTGAAAAAACGGGGAAGGCAGGGGCATGAACCTTCAATGAAGTTTGTGGAAGGGATAAAGGCGGACGTTACCGCCGATATCGTGTACATGATGTGCCCCATGCACCTCCTGAAGCTGGAAGAGATGATGAAGACGCTTGAGGCCGGGCAGGTGCTTCAGATAATGACCGACTATGACGGCGCGCTCACTGACATCCCGGAGTGGTGCGAAAAGACGGGCAACGAGTTTCTGGGCGTGGAGGAAGCTCCGGATTTTTATAAATTCTTTATCAGAAAGAAAGGAAGGTAGCAGGATGGGCGCGAGGTATTTTGACTACATGGCCACCAATCCGCTGAGGCCCGAAGTCCTGGAGGCCATGATGCCTTTTTTCAAAGAGAGGTTCGGCAATCCCCTCAGCCTCTACGAGCTGGGCCAGAACGCAAAGACGGCGCTCGAGGAGGCCAGGTCCAGGGTGGCGCAGCTAGTGGGGGCAAAACCGCAGGAGATAATATTCACATCAAGCGGGGCCGAGGCCAACAACTTTGCCATCAGGGGGCTTGCCAGCGCCCAGGCAAAAAAGGGCAGGCATATAATTGTCTCCAAAATGGAGCACCATTCGGTCCTGAACCCCGCCCGCGCGCTTGAAAAAGAGGGGTTCGCGGTGACCTACCTGCCTGTGGACAAGCACGGCCTGGTGGATCCCGGCGCGCTCGAAAGCGCCATTACCAGGGAGACGTCCCTTGTCTCGGTGATACATGCCAGCCCGGAGGTGGGCACCATAGAGCCGGTCAGGGAGCTGGCCGCCATCGCCAGGAAAAACGGGGTGCTCTTTCATACGGACGCGGTGGCAAGCGCAGGGTACCTTCCCATAGACGTCGAGGCGCTGGGGGTGGACGCGGTGAGCATCTCGGCGCATGAATTTTACGGCCCCAAGGGCGCCGGGGCCCTTTATCTTAAGGGAGGCACAAGGATTCTTCCGCTCATATACGGGGGGATACAGGAGAACGGCAGGAGGGCCGGGACGGAGAACATCCCGGCGATAGCCGGGATGGGGAAGGCGGCGGAGCTCACCAGGGCGGAGCTGCCTGAAAGGGCAGGGAAGCTAACGCAATTGCGCGACCGGCTTATAAGCGGAGTGCTCGAAAAAATAGAGAACGTTCATCTTACCGGACCTGCCATCGGGCAGGGGGCGGAGCAAAGGCTGCCTGGACACGCCAGTTTTTGCGTTGAATTCATCGAAGGGGAGGCCATGCTCCTGATGCTTGCCGCAAAGGGCATATACGCGGCAAGCGGCTCTGCATGCTCCTCCAAGGCCCTAAAGGCCTCTCCGGTCCTTTTGTCCATGGGGGTCTCGGCGCAGCTTGCCCAGGGCTCCATAGTCTTCAGCCTGGGCATGGAAAACACGGTGGAGGACATTGAATACGCACTGGGAGAGTTCCCGGCGGTGGTCAGAAGGCTCAGAGAAATATCGCCCTATGCCGGAGGCTGGGGCAAAGTAAAGGAGACAGACCAATGTATTCCGAAAAACTGATGGACCATTTTACCAACCCGCGCAACGTAGGGGAGATACCCGAGGCTGACGGGGTTGGGGAGGAAGGCAACCCCACCTGCGGCGACGTGATGAAGATCACAATAAAGGTGGAAAACGGACGGATTGCGGACGCCAAGTTCAGGACCTTTGGCTGCGGCGCGGCGATAGCAGTCTCAAGCATGGTGACCGAGATGGTCAAGGGCAAGACCCTGGAGGAGGCCATGTCCATAACGAAAGAGGCGGTGGCGGACGCCCTGGGCGGCCTTCCCCCGCAGAAAATGCACTGCTCCAACCTGGGCGCCGATGCGCTGAGGCTGGCGATAGAGGACTACAAGAAAAAAGGGGCGGCAAAGTAAGCCCTTCTGCGGCTTGGCTTTATTGACGCGGGGCCTGCGCTGACTTTATTGAAACGGGGCTTACGCCCCTTGGGGGCCAGGCTCAGGTACGCTCAAGGCCCTGGTGATCGGGACACAGAGAAAAAAAAGGGGCGGCGCATCAGGCCGCCCCGCTTCGCTTCCACCTGGACATATCCCGCCGTTTGACAGTATTTTGACCACTTTGATACCATAATTTCCATGGCTGACAGGGCCCTGATCATTAACGAAATACAGAAATATCTAGCTAAAGGGCAGATAGACAAAGCCATTGCCGAATGGGAAAACTTTCTCCAGTCCTCCCCGGACGCCAACTGCTTTAACATCCTGGGCGATCTCTATCTGAAAAAAAAAGATCAGCAGTCCGCAATTGAAAAGTTCCACCGCGCGGCGGAGATATTCCGTAAAGAGGGCTTTTCGCTTAAGGCCCTTGCCCTGTACAAAAAGATCCTGAATATTGCTCCCGCGAATGCCAGGTCCTTTTATGCCCTGGGAGAGCTCTCCGAGGAGAAAAACATCCTGGCCGACGCCGCGAACTATTATCATTCCGCCGCTGACATCTATATGAAGGAGGGCCGGAAGGCCGAGGCCGTGCGGGCATACGCGAAGATGGTAGCGCTCAACCCAGCGGATCTGACTTTGAGGAAGCGGATAGCGGACATATATTCGAAAGAGGGTTTCGCTGACGAGGCCTCGGACGAGTACGTGGGGATAGCCCGCTTGCTCGAGGAAAAAGGCGAAAGCCGGGAGGCCATAGGCTACCTGGAGAGGGCTGCGGAGATAAAGCCTTCAAGCAGGGAAGCCCTTGCCGGGGCGGCATCCCTTTATGAAAAGATGGGCGATGCCGGGAAGGCGGCAGAGGTGCTTAAAACCGCCATCTCGCGCACCGGCAAGAGCGCCGAGTTTCTGCTGTGGCTGGCAACCCTCTGCCTGAACATGGGGAAAACAGGCGAATCGAGGGCATATACCGGGGAGCTCCTGCAGATGGACCCAGGCAACCTGCAGGCAAAACGGATATTGGCGGAGTCTTTCCGGAAGGAAGGCGACTTGAAGGGGTCCTGGGCAAAATACGCCACGGTGATCGAAGAGCTTGCTTCAGAGGGCCGGTTTGACGAGGCTCAAGACATATTGGAGACGTTCATGGGCCCGGAGCCCATCCGGGCCAGGAAAATGCTTGTCTCACTTTTGAAACAGAAAAACGACAGCGAGGGTGTAGTTGCCGCGCTCAAAGAGCTGGGAGAGCTGTTGACGGCGTCGGGGGACCAGGGCGGCGCGGCCGCCTGCCTGGACGAGGCGCTGGCCATCTCTTCGGATGACGGGCAGACGGTGCAAAGGCTCCAGGAGCTGCGGGCCGGCAGTGTGGCGCAGGAAAAGACGGTTGAAGAGCCTGAGGAAAAAGAAAAAAACGCGGAAACAGAGGAAGACAGGGCCGTTCAGCAGATAATTGACCAGGCCGACAGGATGCTGTCGGAAGGTCTTGTGAGCGGCGCAACGGAGCTTCTTGAATCCTTCAAGCTGAAGGCCCCGGGGAATATCAGGCTCCATATGAAGCTTAAATCCGTTTATCTTTTGGCGGACGACAGGCAACAGGCGGTCACGGAATGCATAATCCTGGCGGAGCTTTACCGCAGGGCAGGGGATGAGCAAAAAAGGGCCGGTGTCATAGATGAGGCATTTTCCATAGATCCCGCGGACGAGCGCCTTCCGGAGCGCTTTGGCGAACGGGAAACAAAAGAAAAAGGAGAAAATCAAAAAAATCCCCCGGCAGCGGGAAAGGACGAAAGTGAAAGCACTGGTTCAGCCGGGCAGGCTTATGACCTTGAGCTCCCGCAGGATCCCGGCTTCGTGGCGGCTGAAGGCCCCGGAGTTGACAGGGAAGATCAGGCCGGAGAGAAACTCTCCGAAGCCGCGTTTTACCTGGACCAGGGGCTTTATGAGGAGGCTGAAAAGATATACAGGGAACTGATAGAGCGCTTCCCTGATGATGAGGCCATAAAGGGCAGGCTGGAGGAGATAGAGGCGCTGAAGGGCCAGACGGACGCGTGGGCTCCCGGCGCACCGGCGGGCCAGGCTGACGAGGTGGAAAAAATCTCTGATGCCGGGCTTGAAGATGATGTTGGCAGGATCATTGATGAGTTTAAAAAGGGCGTGGAAAAGCAGATAGACCCGGAGGACGCGGAGACCCGTTATAACCTTGGCATCGCGTACAAGGAGATGGGCCTTCTGGATGACGCGGTGAGGGAATTTCAGACCATCCTGGACACCCCCGCCTTTGGCGTAAGGGCGGCTTCTGTCCTTGCTGGCTGCTACATGGAAAAGCGCCTTTATCCCCAGGCGGTGGAAACGCTCCTGTCCGCCATCCAGAAGACCGGCCCGGACCAGGATGCGCATTGGGGCCTTAAGTACGACCTCGCCCAGGCCCGCGAGAAAAACGCCGAGCCGAAGGAGGCATTGGGGCTTTACATGGAAGTTTACCGGTGGAACAGCGGGTTCAGGGACGTTGCGGCGCGGATAGCGGCGCTTGGCGGCGAGGCCCCGGACAGCAGCGGCAGGAAGCCGGCATCCAGAAAAGACAGGATATCCTATATCTAAATGGACTATCTCGACTTCTACAATCTCAAGGAGCACCCGTTTTCCAACATAGTGGACAGCCGGTTCTATTACAACAGCAGCCAGCATTCGCAGGCGGTCGTGAAGCTTAAGCATGCCATAGACGCCAGGCGCGGGCTGTCGGTCGTCGTAGGAGACATAGGGGCCGGGAAGACCACGCTTGCCAGAAAGCTGCTGGAGGAGCTGGACGAAAAGAGCTACGAGGCCGCGCTCCTGGTAATAATACATTCCTCCGTCAGCTCGGAGTGGCTGCTTAAGAAGCTGGCCCTTCAACTGGGGGTAAAGGAAGTAAAGGAGTCCAAGGTCGAGGTCCTGGGCCAGATATATGGAAGGCTTGCGGAGATATACGAGCAGGGCAGGATCGCCGTTATCCTGATGGACGAGGTCCAGATGCTCAAGTCAAGGGAGATAATGGAAGAGTTCAGGGGCCTCCTGAACATGGAGTTCGCCGAGGGCAAGATGGTGAACCTGGTGCTCTTCGGTCTTACCGGCATGGAAGACATCCTGAGCCTTGACGAGCCGCTAAAGCAGCGTGTATCCATGCGCATAAGGCTTTCCGCGCTTTCGGAGGAGGAGGCAAAAAGCTATATGCTCCACAGGCTTGAGGTGGCGGGAGCCAGAAACGGGCTCTTCACCCCGGCCGCGTTCCACGCCGTCTATAACTGCTCTAAAGGGCTCCCCAGGCTGATAAACACCATATGCGACAACGCGCTTCTGGACGGCTTTCTCTTTAAATCGGAGGTCATAGACGAGCGGGTCATAAAGGCCGTGGCGGCGGACCTGGGCCTCAACTGTGCGTAAGCGAGACCTTGCTCATCCTTATCTCAAGTGAATCGCCCTTGTACGCGACGCTTATCCTGAAAGGGTACCAGAAGGCGGAAGAATCCCCATCCACGCTCCTGTAATCCGAATATGTGACGAAGGCCTTGGAGCCCTGAAGGCTCAGGGTCTGCCTTAGCGGCACATATGTGCGGGCGTCCAGGATGAGCGTGCGGTCTTCGGTGGAAAGAAGCACCTCGCCGGGCAGTACCTCTGCCTTATACCCTGATATCCGCCACCACATGAGCGCCTCTTTGAGCAGGCCCTCGTAGACCTCATACCCGGCGCTCCTTCCCGCAAGCGTATCGAGGTCTCCGACGAGCATGCCCATCTGGTAGAACCTGACGCTCATACCCTCCGGGGTGATCTGCGCAACGGCGTCCGCGGACATCCGGCGTCCGCTCTTTTTTTCAAAGTGGACGGACAGTGTGGAGGCGATGGAGTCGAAATCCCGCGAGGCGGCGCCGATAAAATCCTGCACGCTGCCGTGGTACTCCGGTATCGGGGGCCGCACGGGAGCGCATGAATAAACCGCCAGCGCCAGAAGGCTAAGCAAAGAGAGCTTCAATGGCTTCATCTATGTTCCGGACCCCTGTGATCCTCAGGCCGCACGACTTGTCTTTCAGTTTGGCGCAGTTTCCCCAGGGTATTACCGCGTTTTTAAGGCCGATCTTGGAGGCCTCCCTCACCCTGGCCTCAGCATGGTTTACCGATCTTACTTCCCCCGAAAGGCCGGTCTCCCCGAAAATGAAGGTGTCGGAGGGCACCGGTTTTTCCCTCAGGGAGGAGACCACAGCCGCCGCTATTGCCAGGTCAGCCGCGGGCTCTTCCAGCTTCAGGCCTCCAACGACGTTCAAAAAAACGTCTGTTGCGGCAAGGTGGACGCCTGCCACCTTCTCAAGCACGGCAAGGATAAGGTTCACCCGCTGGGAGTCAAGCCCCAGGGAGGACCTTCTTGAGACCGAAAAGGTGACGGGCGTGACAAGCGCCTGCAGCTCCACAAGGAGGGGCCTTGTGCCTTCCATGCAGGCGGCCACCACCGAGCCGGAGACATTAAGCGGCCGTTCGGACAGAAAAAGTTCTGATGGGTTCGCTATCTCGTTGAGCCCGGAGTCGGTCATCTCGAACACCCCGATCTCATTGGTTGAGCCGAAGCGGTTCTTTACCGCCCTCAGCACCCGGAAGGAATGCCCCCTCTGCCCCTCGAAATAGAGCACCGTGTCCACGATATGCTCCAGGACCCGCGGGCCGGCTATCGTCCCCTCCTTTGTCACATGCCCCACTATGAACACCGGCGTGCCGGTGCTCTTTGCAAATCTCATCAGCTTGGCCGCGCTCTCCCTCACCTGGCCTACGGAGCCTGGCGCGCTGCCCAGCTCCTCCGTGAAGACGGTCTGTATGGAGTCTATGACCAGGGCAAGCGGGTTGGACCTCTTTGCCTCCATGAGGACGTGCTCAAGGGATATCTCGGGCAGCACCATTATAGAATCCTGATAGATGCCCAGGCGGTCGGCGCGCGTCTTTATCTGGAACGAGGACTCTTCGGCCGAGACGTAGAGAGTCATGCCGGGCATCTTTGAGGCCGCCTGCAAAAGAATGGTGGATTTGCCGATACCGGGGTCCCCGCCCACGAGGACCACCGAGCCCGCCACCAGCCCTCCCCCGAGCACCCTGTCAAATTCCGGTATCCCTGTTGAGGTGCGCCCGCCGTCCATCCCCTGCACCTGGGAGAGCGGCTCCGGCGCGGAAAAGACGCTGGAGGCCCTTTTCGATAAGGCCGGTTTCGGGGCCTCCAGCTCTTCGGCAAGCGAGTTCCATTGGCCGCAATCGGGGCACCTGCCAAGCCACTTGGGGCTTTCAAAGCCGCAGGCCTGGCACCTGTATACGCTTTTTGCTCTTTCAGATTTGGCCATAGGTAGAAACAAAACAAAATAAAATTAAATTAAAAACTCAGACGAGAACGCCCATACCTCCACCCGGATAAAAAACGCCCGCGATAGCTTCCTCCACGAACCTTTTTGCCTCCAGGCTGGCGCGCTCCACCGTCTCGCCTCTTGCAAGATGCGCGGCAAGAGCGGAGGAAAAGACACAGCCGGTCCCGTGAAAAGTCCCCGGGAGCTTCTTGCCCTCAAGCCTTATTGTAACCTTTCCGTCATGAAAAATATCGACCGCCTCATCCTCAAGGTGGCCTCCGGTCACGATGACGGCCTGGGGGCCCATCTGCCGCAGCTTTTGCGCCGCCTCTTCCATCTGCTCCAGGTTCTCAACCGGCAGTCCGGACAGGACCGAGGCCTCGTATATGTTGGGCGTGATCACCGCCGCAAGCGGGAAAAGCAGGTCTTTAAGCAGGTCCAGCCCGCCTTCCTCCAGAAGGGACGTCCCGGAGGATGAGATGGATACAGGGTCCACGACAAGATTTTGAAGGGAGTGCGCCTTTACGCTTTCCGCCACCACCCTTATGTTCTCCGCGCTAAACAGCATGCCCGTTTTCAAGGCATGCGGCGTCATGTCCGAAAGGAGAGACTCGATCTGCTGGCGCAGGAAGTCCGCCCCGACGGCCGAAAGGCCGGTCACCGCCTTCGTGTTCTGGGCGGTCAGCGCGGCGGCGGCGGAGAGCCCATGGACCCCGAGCATCTTGAAGACTTTCAAGTCCGCCTGCAGGCCGGCCCCTCCGCTTGGGTCAGAGCCCGCTATCGTCAAGGCAATGGATGTGTCCATGGCCCATTATACAAAGAAGGCCGGGCCAATACAACATGAAAAGGCGGAATTTCGTGACCGTGATCACAGAAAAGGCGGCTTGCATATGGGAAAATGATGACTGATAACTTTTTTGTTTTTTTTGTTTTTGTTGTTTTTGTTTTGTCCCCGATGCATAAGCCGGCAGCAACCGGGAAAAACCGGAAGATCAAAAATTCCGTCCATTCTTATGACGTCCAAATTGAGCGGGAAAAATAAAAAGAGAGTTCTGGAAAAACCGGGGTGCATGATGGCGGCGGCCATTTTGTCAGCCATGCTCATTTTTTCCGCCGCGAAAGAGTCCATGGGCGCCCTGAGGCCTTACCATCCCCCTCCGGATTATGTGCCGTCAAGCTGGATATTGCAGCCGCCGGAGCGGCTTGTGGCCGCCAGGAACCCCCATCTTGATTTCGACGGGGAGGTTTTTGGCGCGGACATAAAAACCCCGCTTGAAGCGCAGGCGGATACCGGCTCACCCCCGGCAGCAAGTTCATACGGCAACGCCGCCTCCGCGGTCCTTTCAGAGGACAAAGGGCCTGAACAGGAGGGTCCCGCGTGGACCGGAGGGCAGATGATCGACAGGGGGTCCTTATGGATGGAGAAGGCGCAGGGCTTTTCCACCGGACTGCCTGCGGATTACGATGACCGGCGGGGCGCTCCAGGCCTGGCGGGGCCGGACAGCGGAAGCGGGGCAAGCCAGAAGACGTGGAGGCTGTCAGATGAGGACACGGCCTTCTACAGTCTTTCCGGAAACTATGACTTCCCATGCGGCAGGCTGATGGACAGGGGGCTCGAGTCCTACAGCTTCAATACGCTCTGGCGGTATGAGACCACCAGGCTGTCACCCGTCGTGCTTGACGCGCAGACCACGGGCGGATATCTTCCTGGCAATATTGTGCCCCTGGGTTTCCAGTTTTCGGCGCACGCCAGCGTCAAGAAGGCCACTATTGCCGGGAACTATTCGATGAATACGGATTCCACTGGCATGGACAGCATGTCCCCGGTTGTCCACCGGTTCGGAGGCGGCCTCGGATACAGGCTGGCCCGGCAAGTGGACGTAAGCGGGGCTGTCACATATACGGTAAGCGATTTTACGCCGGACGACGGCCGGGTCTACCAGGGAGGGATCGACTGGAGGCCTTCCGTTGCCGATGCGATTGCAAGCACCGTAAGGCTCATGGACTCCGGGTACGGCAATAGCTACGAGGTTTTCACCGGATATCAGCGCAAGCTTGCGCCTTTCGAAAGTTTTTCGTTCAACTCTGACTTCAACCAGGACCTGTACCATTTCATCCATGAGCATTTTTCGATCTCTTACGCCTGGAAGTGGGGCAAGTACTTCTTTCATGCCGCATTGGGGACCACCATAGACGAGACCCCGGTGCCGGGGGAAATGCTCATCGGCAGGACATGCACGGTCGGCGTTACGAGGACCTTCGGGGTGCCGGTGGCAGGCATTTTTTAGCGCTGCTTTTGGCCCGGCGCCCATGAAGCTTGCCGCAGGGGCAATTCAGTAAAAAATTCCGTTTCCGGCTTTGATGAAGGGAAAAAGGCGTCAGCTTTTCAGGCCGCGGACGATCTGCAGGAGCCCTATGGAAGCGGCCCTTGGCCCCGTATGCTCAAACCCCTTTATGCCAAGTCTTGTGCGGATCTGCCCGGTCCTGACACCTGTTTTGAACATGCGGTCAAAATAGAACCCGGCCTGTTTTTCATGGATGTCCCTTCTCTGCGGAGCGCCGAAGGGGTTGGCGAAATAGGTGTGGACAAGTCCTTTCTCATCGGTTGTGCCCTTGGCAAGCCTGGCCCCGCTCCGGAACACCTCCAGGGCGTCTTCAGGGGAGCTGAAGAATTCGACCACCGGATGCTCTTCGTCGATCTGTTCGTAATTGTTGGCGTAAAGAAGGAGGTTTACCGGATATCCTTTGACAATATGGTTATACCTGGTTACCGGGATAATGAGCCTTGCGTTGGCCTTGTCCGGGTTCATGAAGATGGCCCTGTCTATCTCCTCATAGGCATACCCGGCCTCCAGGTCGTCAAGCCGCACGAACGCCCCCGTTTCCGTCCCGTATCCGGCGACCTTTTCCATGGGATCAAGACCAAGCGAGCCCATGTCGTCAAAGATTATCTTCAGGTCGCAGATGTCCTCCGTGTTTAGCGCGCGGAATGCCTCTATGGTTTCGGATTTGCCCGCTCCGCTGTCGCCTATGATAACTATGTTGGCCTGGTTGCCGTCCTTCAGTTTTATATGCACCATGGCGCCATGCACAGGCAGTCTTCCCCTTTTCAGCATGGAGATATTGTGAAGGGTAAGGGCCATCTTCTTGAAATAGCCGAAATAGTCCACATCTTCCGAATATTTTACAAGGCCGGTCATAATGCCGTTGTCCTTGTCATCGTAAAACAGGGTCTCGGACCTCATGCCTTGTCCCGCAAGGCCGAACGCCATTATCAGGTCCGGCTTCTGCCCCCGGATGTCTTCGTATCTTGCCGTCTCAAACAGGTTTGAAAGCGAGAGGGCAAGGGAAATGAAGTCCTGGTGGAAAAAGATGAAGGCCGTGAGCTCCCCGACCTTTGCCGGATAGCAGAACCACTCCGAGGGGTCAATGCGCAGCATATCCGGCGTAAGGCTGCCGGTCTCCTCGAAGGCGCCTTTTCTCTTGTTGGAGCGGGGGTAAAGGATTACGGGAGGGTTCACAAGGGAAAGCCTGATGAACGGCACCTGTGAAAGGTTGCCGTACAGGCCGGGGCACGTCCAGTCCACCTGCTCTATGAGCATGCTCATGTTGGCCCCGGATGGCAGCTGCCTGTAGACCCTGGGGGTGTCCCCGTTGATATTTTCGGCTATCTGTCTGTAAACATAAAGAACCAGGTTCTTGAACTCTTCGTTTGATTTTATGAACTGCGCCCCGTGAAGTCCGCTGTTGGTGGCCTCCTGCCTTTTGGGGGCCTCAAGGTACATGAAACGCTCGAAGCGGCGCCAGAAATTGTAAAGCTCCTCCACAAACTCGTTAAGTTCCTCCCTGCGGGAAAGCACCGGCCCGAAACCGCTGTTCATGGCGGTGATCTCCGCCTGGGAGTAGCTTGCAAGCAGCCTGAGAAGGTTTACCATCTGAGCGGGCAGGTCGTCCCTCTTTACCTTTGGCATGGTCTCCAGAAGAAAGGCAAAGAGCGAACTCCCCCTGGCCGCTGTCTTTTCTATAAAACGTTCCATCAGGTCCGAGAACAAAGGGCTCTTCAAGAGTTTTTCCGGCGTGTCGCAGTACACGCGGGCATAATCCATGATGACTTTGTTACGGGTGATGATATAGGGCTTTTTAACGGAGATCATCCTGCTATTATATAGTCTTTCCTTTAAAAATAGAAATAAATAAAGCACCGGACCTGATGCCCGGGGGCATGGGCAGGACGGCGTCAGATTGGCATCCGACAGCCCTTAGGGGCGGCAGTAAAGCGGACGGATGACGAATGTCTGCGTCCTGACGGCAGTTGGCCGCTTCGCCCTGAAGACACCCTTAACGGATGTTATGCATACGCCCGGAACCGCAAAAAGGGCCAGGCAGATGCAGTCATGACTAAAAGTGCATCCGCACAAAATCCGTAAGAGCTATTTTTAATTTATTTTTTCTTCCCGGCTCCGGCCGAAAGCGCCTTAAGGGCCGCCTTGTTGTCTGACGTGCTGAATAGCGCTGTGGAGGTACGGCCGGAGGACGCGGTGCCATACATGTATGAGATGTCTATGCCCGCGGCAGCCAGGGCGCTTGTGACCTTGTCCAGCTCTCCAACCTTGTTTGGTATCTCCGCGGTTATGACGTCCTCGGTCTCCACCTTGAAGCCCATCCGGGCAAGCTCCTTTTTGGCGGCGGGCGGCGCGTCCACCGACAGGTCCACATAGGCCGTGTTGTCCCACTTGTACGCGCACAAGGCGGTGATGTTCACCTTTGCCTTCGAAAGCGCCTGGGTTATCTGGGCAAGGAGCCCGGGCCTGTCCTCGGTGCTAAAGCTCAGAAGCCTTGTCTTTGCCGCATTTGCCATATCGCTGGTCCTCCTTTTTCTTAGATTTTATTCGGCAGGCCGGGAGGATGCAACTTTTGCGGCACACTCTTACCTTATGGTTGCGTATTTATCATGCGAAAGTCTTCAAAAAAAATGTTGCCAGCCTTCGGTTTGCAGGCTGATTTCCAGTACCGGCAGGAATTCACTGTCAGTGAACTCCTCCAGGCCGTCATTCCCGCCACGACGGGTATCGTTCTTCGCCTTTTACGGCAAGGAAAGATTCCGCCCGTTTTTATTTGCAACCCGAATAAATCAAGCCGGAATGACGGCTTCAAGGGAATGCAACGTTAGGGTCTATATGCCTGCTTTTCGGACGCTGTACTGGGACAGCAGGGCCGCGATCTCTTTTTCCCTGTTCATTATATAGCTGGCGATGCGTTCCTTGTCTTTGGGGTGAACGCTCAACTGGACGTTGTAGCGGTAAGCCGACGCCACTGTCCGGCGATGGACTATTTTCCCGTAGCTCAAAAAGATGCCGAACTTTTCAGGAAGAACGACGGTAAACAGCCGCACATCGTCTTCGCTGAATTCCAGGGGCGTCTCAAAGCACAGGCCGCCCAGGCTGATATCCACGATCCTGCAAACGGTCGTGGACTCGCCTTTCGGCAGCGTATAGACGAAAGCCGGTTTCATGCCGTTTGGCTCCACGCGCAGGTTCTTTCTCGTTTCCACGATCAGTGCGTCGGGCAGGGCCACCAGCAATTTGTCCGCCAAGCCAGCTCTAAGCACGGCCGAGACGATGTTGAAATTTTCATTCTGGTGTGACAGGCCTATGTTGACTCGGGTGTCTTTTCCCAGTATTTCAGGTAAAACGGCGGGCGAAAACCTGTGAAGGATTATTCCCTTGTCGTTTAAGGCCTCAATGTGGCAGAGCCCTCTGGCCGTCACGGGCTCTCCGTGCTCCGGTATCTGCATGGAAATGATGACCGGGACCCCTGCCCGGAAGACATATTCGATCACCTGTCTGATCCGCGCAGGGTCAGTTACAGGCACTTCCCTTGTGACTTCTATCTCAACGCCATCGGTCTCGTCTGCCATGAGGCCCGGGACAGACCTGGAATGGCATTCCAGTGCGTTCTTTGCGATAAAGCCTATGACCTCCCGTATTTCGGATATCTCTGTTTTTTTTATATCGAGGATCAGCGCGTTGTATCTGCCAAGCTGGTCGTCTATTATCGTCGGCTCAGGCGAGATCAATATGAAAGGCCCCAGAACACCCTTTGATTTTGCGGTCGCCAGAAATTCAATGTAATCTTCCGGCAGCTCCATGACGGCCATATCGCCGGGGAGGGCATTTTTAAGGAATTCTCTCTGGATAGCCGCAGGCGGACAGACCTCCAGCGCGAATTTCCTGCCCTGAAAAAAAGTATCGGCCAGGGGCTTTGTTGTCCATATCTTCATTTTATATTGCCTCCAACCGCCTCTGCCGTATCAAGCCGGAAAAGACCGGCATGGCCTGTTTTCTTTTCAGATCAAAAGAGCTCAGCATAGGCTTGACCTTGACCGCAGCATGTTTAAAAATACATTCACGATCTCCGGATCAAAGTGCTGTCCGGCCAGTGAACGGAGGTGCCCGATCACCAGGTCTTCGGGCCAGGCTTTTCTATACGGCCTGTCCGAGCTAAGCGCGTCCCATACGTCAACGACAGCAAATATGCGGGCCGGAAGAGGTATCTGTTTTCCTTTAAGCCCGACCGGATATCCGGTGCCGTCCCATCTCTCATGATGATAATAAGGGATGGCCAGGGCGGGCTCCAGGTACGGTATGGGCGACAGCAGGTCAAAGGCGATCTCCGGATGTCTTTTCATGACCGCCCACTCTTCGGCTGTCAGCGGGCCGGGCTTCAGAAGGATGCTGTCCGGCACGCCAAGCTTCCCGATGT
>JAKAJM010000077.1 GCA_021813765.1 Nitrospirota bacterium | reverse complement strand
GAAAAAGGCCCTCCCCTTGCTTTCTGACTCAAGAAACGCCGAAAAGGGCGGTTTCACCTTCTCCGAAAAGCAGGTGCGGAGGGCTTTTGAGGACATATTTGCGCGCGCAAAGGGCAGGATAATCATCTCCACATTCGCCTCCAACCTGCACCGCATACAGCAGGCCATAGACGTGGCCGTGATGTTTGACAGAAAGGTGATACTCTGCGGCAGGAGCATCGTCTCCAATTCCCAGATAGCCCTGGACCTGGGCTATCTCAGGCTGCCAAGGGAGACCTGGTACAGGATAGAGGACCTGAAGGACATGGAAGACAAGGATGTGGTGATAATAACCACAGGCTCCCAGGGAGAGCCGATGAGCGTGCTTTCCAGGATAGCCATCGGCGAACACAAGCAGATACAGATAAAAGAGGGAGACACCGTAATACTGTCTGCCAAGATGATACCGGGAAACGAGCGCTCCATAGGCAGGATAATAAACCACCTCTTCAGGCGGGGAGCAAACGTCATCCATGAGAAGGTCTCGGAGATACACGTTTCCGGCCACGCCTCGAAGGAAGAGCTGAAGCTGATGATGAACCTCGTGAAGCCGCGCTACTTCGTGCCCATCCACGGGGAGTACCGGAACCTTGCCACCCACGCCAACCTTGCCCTCAAGCAGGGCATTCCGAAGGAGAACATCTTCATACTGGACAACGGCGAAGTGCTTGAAATAGGGCCCGAGGGCGCGGCGCTTGCCGGCAAGGTGGACTCAGGGAGGGTCTTCATAGACGGGAAGAACGCGGGCGACGTGGAGGAAGTGGTCCTCAGGGACAGGATGCGGCTTGCCCATGACGGCATCGTGATCGTGATACTGGGGGTGGAGAAGCTTACAGGAAACATCGTCTCTGGCCCGGACGTTGTGTCCAGGGGGTTTATATTCGAGGACGCCTCTCCGGAGCTTATAGCCGAGGTAAAGGATTTTCTTTCCCAAACGGTGGCCTCGCTGGACAAGGAGATCATAGCGGACAGCCAGCTCCTGCAAAACAAGATAAGAAGCTCGCTTAAAAAATACCTGAGAAACACCATGGACCGGCGGCCGATGATAATGCCCATCATAATGGAAGTGTAAAAAAGAAGGAAAATAAAAGGCCCTCATCCATTCGGAAATGAGAAAAATATATTTCGACCATAACGCCACGTCCCCAGTCGCTCCGGAGGCAAGGGAGGCCATGGGGCCGTTCCTTGAAGAGAAGTTCGGCAATCCCTCCTCCGTCCACCAGGCGGGCAGGGAGGCCAGGGAGGCCGTGGAGAAGGCCCGGCGGCAGGTGGCGCTGCTTGTAAACGCGGACCCCTCAGAGATAGTCTTTACGAGCGGCGGCTCCGAGGGGGACAACATGGCGGTAAAGGGCGTCCTGTTCAATTACCTCAAACAGGGCGGCCATATCATAACCACCGCCGTGGAGCATCCTGCGGTTCTTGAGACCTTCAGGTCCGTGGAGAAGCTTTTCGGTTTCAAGGCTACCTACCTGGAGGTGGACGGCTCCGGGATGGTGGACCCCGATGCCCTTGAAAAGGCGATCACGAAAGACACGGTGCTTATCTCGGTGATGGCCGCAAACAACGAGACGGGAAACATCTTCCCTGTCAGGGAGATGGCCTCCATCGCCAGGCAGCACGGGATCATTTTCCATACGGATGCGGTCCAGGTGGCGGGCAAGATGCCCGTGGATGTGAGGCAGTGGGGTGTAGACCTGCTAACGGCATCAGGGCACAAGTTCAACGCGCCAAAGGGGGTTGGCTTTCAGTATGTGAGAAGCGGGATGAAGGACTCTCCCGTCCTCATCACAGGCGGGCATCACGAGCACAGCCTCAGGGCGGGCACGGAGAACGTCCCGGGCATCGTTGCCCTTGGCAGGGCGTGCGAGCTGGCTATGGCCTCCATGCGGGAAAAGGCAAAAAGCATAGGCTCCATGAGGGACAGGCTTGAAGAGGGCATACTGCAAAACATCCCGGAGACAACGCTTAACGGACTTAAGGGAAACAGGATGTACAACACTTCGAACATAAGCTTCAGATACGTGGAGGCGGAGGCCATCCTGCAGATGCTGGACATGCAGGGCATAGCGGTCTCAACCGGTTCGGCCTGCTCCTCGGAGACCTCCGAGCCATCGCACGTGCTTCAGGCAATGGGGCTTCTGCCCGTTTGCTCTCGCGGGGCCATAAGGTTCAGCCTGGGGCTTGGCAATACGGAAGAAGATGTGGACTATTGCCTCCGGGTCCTTCCGGGCATCGTGGAGCGCCTCCAAAAAATGTCTCCTCTTTTCCCTGCCTGATAAAATAAAAAATTTCAAATGAGGGCTGTCATTCAGAGAGTGCAGAGGGCTTCCGTGGAAGTGGAGGGAGTCCCGGTTTCCTCTATCGGCCCCGGCCTCCTTGTTTTCCTTGGAGTGGAGAGGGGAGACCAGGAAAAAGACGCAAGCTATCTGGCCGGCAAGATATCAAGGCTCAGGGTGTTCGAGGAGCCCAGGGGCAGGATGAATGAATCCGTTCTGGACACCGAAGGCGAGGTGCTTGCGGTCTCCCAGTTCACCCTTGCGGCAGACCTGCGGAGGGGCAACAGGCCGTCATTCGAGGGCGCAGAAGCGCCCGCAAGGGCGGAGCATCTGTATATGTTCTTCATGGATGAGCTCAGGCAGGCGGGGGCAAAGGTGAAGGCCGGGGTGTTCGGGGCGGACATGAAGGTTTCGCTTGTTAACGACGGGCCGGTTACCTTTGTGATGGATTCGCGCTAGTGAAATAAGGTGTGGCATGGCGGCGGAAATGAAAGGGGCAGGCCCGCCCCTTTTGGCAGTTACCTTAAATTGCCGCCGGTATGGACAAGGAGGTCCTTTATAAGTCCTTCGTGGACCTGCTCCACTTCATCTTCCGTGAGCGTCCGGTCCTGGGCGCGATATCGTATATTGAACGCCATGCTCTTTTTCCCGGACGGTATGCCATCACCCTTGTACAGGTCGAATACCGCGGCGCTTTCTATCAGCTTTGAGGGGTAGTCCTTTATCCGCCTGATGACCTCCGCGGCGCTCACGGCATCGTCCACGACAAGGGCGATGTCCCGCTCGACGGCCGGGAATTTGGGCACCGGACGGTAAACGGAAGCCCTCGGCAGGTTCTCGAAGATGATGTCCAGGTCCAGCTCGAACACGGTTATCTCTTCCTTGCCTTTGATCTCCGCCTTTTCCCTTACCGCGGGGGAAAGCACGCCCACAAAGCCGCACCTGCGTCCGGAAATGAAGACCTCCGCCGATTTGCCAGGATGGAGAAACGGCTCCTGCGAAGGGGAAAAGGACCTGTCCTGGATCCTGAGCCCGTCAAACAGCGCCTCAACCGCACCCTTTGCCGCATAGAATTCGTCCTTTCCGTTCCGCCAGAAGCTGTAAGTGCTGTTTCGCATCGAGATGCCCGACAGCATCAGGCGCTCTTCCGGCTGTTCCCCTTTCTTTCTTTTGATGAACACCCTTGCGCTCTCGGTAAGCATGATGTCCTTCAGGTCCCTTTGCAGGTTATGCCTGAGGTTTTCGATGAGCGCTGGCAGGAGCGTGGTCCTCAGCAGGGACTCTTCCTGCTTGAGCGGGTTAATGAGGGAAACGGCGCTCCTCCTGGCGTCCTCCGGCGGCAGTGAAAGCATGTCAAGCGCCAGGGGGTTCATGAAGCTGAAGTTTATCGCCTCGCTGTAACCGGACCTCCTTACGCTTTGCCTGGCGGCCCTTACAAAATTCATCTTCGCCATGGCTTCCGGCACCGAAAGCCTTGAAGCGGGCAGGGCGGTGGGTATCCTGTCGTATCCGTATATCCTGGCTACTTCCTCCACTATGTCCGCCTCGGCTTCCACATCAAGCCTGTAGGAGGGCGGAAACGAGGTGATGACGGAATCGCTCCAAACGGGCGCAAAGCCCAATCTCTCAAGTATCCCTGTGGCATCTTCCCTGCTGATGTCCGTGCCGATCAGCCTGGATATCCTTGCGGCGCTCACCTCTATGCAGCGCGGCACGGCCCTTTTGCCGGGATACACGTCCACAGGCTCCCCTGGGCTGCCGCCTGCAAGCTCCTGTATCAGGAAGGACGCCCTGTCCAGCGCATAAGGGATTATTTCAATGTCCGCTCCGCGCTCGAACCTGTAGGAGGACTCGGAGCTCAGGCCAAAGGCCTTGGCGGTCTTTCTGATGTTGACGGGCTCAAACCATGCGGCCTCAAGGAAGATGTCGGTAGTTGATTCCTCAACCTCGGTGCTTGCGCCCCCCATTATGCCGGCCAGGGCCACAGGCCCTTCGGCGTCCGCTATTATCAGGGCGTTTCCGGCCAGCTTCCTTTCCACGCCATCCAGTGTTTTTATCTGCCTGTATATGTTGTCTGCCGTGTCCACCACTATCCTGCCGCCCTTAAGGGTGTTAAGGTCAAAGGCGTGCAGCGGATGGCCCAGCTCTATCAGCACATAATTTGTGATATCGACTATGTTGTTTATGGACCTGATGCCGTAATCCTCAAGCCTTCTGGCCATCCATTCCGGCGAAGGGCCGATGCTTAAGTTTCGGACCACTCTGCCTGAATACCTCCTGCAGAGCTCCGGGTTCCTTATCTCGACTTTTATCTGCGGCCCGGCTGTTTCCGCTTCAGTTTTTATCCGGGCGGGCGGCAGCGTCACCTGCGCGCCCGTCAGCACCGACAGCTCGCGCACCACGCCAAGGATGCTCAGGCAGTCCGCCCTGTTTGGGGTGACGTTCACTTCCATTATCACATCGTTATTCGGTGTGGTCTCAAGCGCCTCCACCTCAAGCCCGCTCATTGTGAGGAGGTGGGCTATCTTTTCGACGCTCAGACCGGGCTTTATGAATTCAGAGAGCCAGCCAAAGGATATGCGCATCAGAACTGCCCCAGAAAACGGATGTCGTTCTCGAAAAACAGCCTTATATCGTCAATGGAATACTTGAGCATCGTTATGCGCTCTATACCCATGCCGAAGGCAAAACCGGAGTACTGTTTCGGGTCGTAGCCGACCATCTCGAACACGTGCGGGTTTACCATCCCCGCCCCAAGTATCTCTATCCAGCCGGAGCCTTTGCAGGTGCGGCAGCCGGTACCTTTGCAGAAGATGCAGCCTATGTCCACCTCGGCGGATGGCTCGGTGAAAGGGAAATAGCTGGGCCTGAACCGGACGGGCACGTCCGGAGAGAATATCCTGTGCAGGAGCGCCTCCAGGACCGCCTTCAGGTTGGAAAAGGTTATGTCCTCCCCGACCATCAGCCCCTCAATCTGATGGAACATAGGGGTATGGGAGATGTCCGCGTCGCACCTGTAGACCTTTCCGGGCGCGATGAATTTCAGGGGAGGGGATTTGCGCTGCATCACACGCACCTGCACGGGCGACGTGTGGGTCCTTAAAACCACATCGCTGCTTACATAAAAGGTGTCCTGCATCTCCCTGGCCGGGTGCTCCTTGGGGATGTTCAAGGCCTCGAAATTGTAATAGTCCAGCTCGACTTCCGGACCTTCCTCCACCGAAAAGCCCATGGACACGAAGACATCGGTTATCTCTTCAAGGGTCTGGGTGACAGGGTGCATATGCCCTGGCCGCACATGGCTGCCGGGCAGCGTGATGTCTATGCTCTCGGAGGCAAGTTTTCTGCGCAGCTCAAGCTCTTTTAATTCCTGTTTTCTCCGGGCCAGAGCCTGCTCTATGAACTCCTTGGTCTCGTTGAGCGCCGCGCCGGCCTCCCGCCTCTGCTCCGGCGGCAGGCCGCCCAGGTTTTTCAGCTCCGCTGTGAGAAGCCCTTTTTTGCCAAGATACCTGACCCTCAGCTCCTCTATCTCCGGCACCGAGGAGGCGGGACTTAATTCATTCAGGAAAGATTCCCTCAGCGAGGAGCTTTTTCTTTGACCGCCCATCAGGAAGCTTGCTTCTGTTTCACCGTCTCGACAAGTTTCTGAAAGTCCTGCGGGTTTGCCGCGGCCATATCGGCAAGCACCTTTCTGTTGAGGCCTATGTCGGCCCTCTTCAGCCCGGACATGAGCTGGCTGTAGGACATGCCATTAAGCCTGGCCGCCGCGTTGATCCTGGCGATCCAGAGCGCGCGGAACTCCCTTTTCTTGGTCTTCCTGTGCGCAAAGGCATGGCCGAGCGCCGTGTCGACCGCCTCCGTGGCGACCCTGAAAAGACGGCTGCGGCCGCCATAAAAGCCCTTCGCCATATCAAGGACTTTCTTTCTTCTTCTCCTTGTTTTAAAACCGCCTTTTGCTCTAGGCATCTGAAAAACCCTCCTATACGTTCAACAGTCTTTTTGCGTTATTTGCGATCGTGCCGGTGAGAATGGAAGCCTTTTTGAGGCTCCTCTTTCTTTTCCTGGGTTTTCCAGTGAGCAGGTGGCTTTTAAAACCGTTGGCGGTTTTTATCTTGCCGCTGCCGGTCACCTTGAACCTTTTGGCCGCGCCCCTGTGCGTCTTCTGTTTAGGCATTTTATTATTTCAACCTCCTTGAAAAATCTTTGCCCCGCTCTTATGACTTGGGGCCCAGTACCATGGTTATATGGTTTCCCTCCAGCTTTGCGGGCTGTTCGATCTGGAATTTCCCGGGGAGCATCTCCGTCAGCTTCGTGAACACGCTCATCCCCAGCTCCGGCCTCACTATCTCCCTGCCCCTGAAGTACATCGTTATCTTGGCCTTGTTCCCTTCGTCCAGAAACCTGCGGATGTTCTTCACCTTCAGCTCCAAGTCGTGGGTGTCTATGCGCACCCTTATCTTTACCTCTTTGACGTCTGTCGTTTTTTTCTGAGACGTCTTTTTGCTTATCTGGTACTTGTATTTGCCGAAGTCCATTATCCTGCAGACGGGCGGTGCCGCCTGAGGCGCAACCTCCACCAGGTCCAGCCCGCTTTCTTCGGCCTTTCTCAGCGCCTCCGCTATAGGCACCACACCAAGCTGTCTGCCTTCGGCATCTATGAGGCGAACTTCCCTGGTCCTTATCTTTTCATTTACCCTGATATCTTTCTGGATGCTCTCACCTCCGGGTTTTGATTTCTTCCTTCAAAAGGTCTATCAGCGCGGAGAGGGTGAAAGGGCCAAACGACTGTCCGTTCCTTTTCCTTATGGAAAGGGCCGTCCCCCTCTCTTCGACTTCCTTGTCGCCTATTATAACGGAATAAGGCACTTTTCGCACCGCCGATTGTCTTATTTTATAACCAATTTTCTCGTTGTCAAAATTCTCCTCCACCCTGATGCCTTCCCTCCTCAGGTTATCGGCCACCTGGCGGGCGAAATCAATATGCCTCTCCGCTATGGTCAGCACTTCCACCTGCACCGGGGTAAGCCAAAGCGGGAAGGCCCCGGCGTAGTGCTCTATCAGGATGCCAAAGAACCGCTCCAGGGAGCCCATGAGCGCCCTGTGTATCATTATGGGCCTCTGCTGCCTGCCGTCTTCCCCTCGGTAGGTAACATCAAACCTCTCTGGGTTGTTGAAATCAACCTGTATCGTGCTGCACTGCCATGCCCTGCCCAGGGAATCCTTGACCTTTATGTCTATCTTGGGGCCGTAGAAGACACCCTCGCCGGGGTCTACCTCGTATTTGAGCCCTTTATGCTCAAGGGCCGCCTTGAGCGCCCCGGTGGCCAGCTCCCAGCTTTCCTCCGTGCCCACGTATTTTTCCGGCCTCGTGGAAAGGTATATGTCATAGTCCTCGAACCCGAACGTGTTCAGGATGAAGAGCGTGAAATCGAGGATATTCTTTATCTCTTCGCCTATCTGGTCTTCCCTGGCGAAGATATGAGCGTCGTCCTGCGTGAACCCCCTAACGCGCATAAGGCCGTGCAGGACGCCCGAGCGCTCGAAGCGGTAAACGGTCCCCAGCTCTGCATAGCGCACCGGCAGTTCACGGTAGCTTTTAAGCCCGCTTTTGTAGACCGCAATATGGAAGGGACAGTTCATGGGCTTTATCTCGTACTCCACCTCCTCCACTTTCATCGGGGAGTACATGTTCTCCCGGTAAAAGTCCCAGTGGCCGCTTGTCTTCCAGAGGTCCAGCCGCGCCATATGGGGAGAGTAGAGCAGCTTGTAGCCAGCTTTCAGGTGCTCTTCGCGCCAAAAGTCCTCGATCGTTTTTCTTATAATGGCCCCGTTCGGGTGCCAGAGGATGAGTCCCGGTCCCACTTCCTCGTTCATGCTGAAGAGGTCCAGCTCGCGGCCAAGCTTCCGGTGGTCCCTCTTTTTTATCTCTTCAAGCCGCTCCAGGTGTTTTTTCAGCTCGGAGGCGGAGGAAAAGGCCGTGCCGTAAATGCGCTGGAGCATCTTTCTTTTTTCGTCGCCCCGCCAGTAAGCCCCGGCCACCGAAAGGAGCTTTACCGCTTTTATCGCACCGGCGGAGGGCACATGCGGCCCGCGGCAGAGGTCTGTAAAGCCGCCTTCCTCGTATATGGAGACGGTATCGTCCTGCATGGACTCGAGAAGCTCCGTTTTATATGTCTCGCCCATCCTGCCGAACATCTCAAGCGCCTCGCCCCTCTTCATTTCCCTTCTTACGAAGGGCGAATCCCGTTTGATTATCTCAAGCATGCGCTTTTCTATGGCATCGAGGTCCTCCGGCGTAAAGGGAGCGGGCACATCGAAATCGTAGTAGAACCCGTCCTCTATGGCCGGGCCGATGGCGAACCTGGCATCGGGAAAAAGCTCTCTTACGGCATGGGCCAGTATGTGGGCGGTGCTGTGCCTGTAGATATCCCTGCCCTCTTTCGATCCGAACGTAAGCCCTTCGACTTCGCCGTCCGCCCGGGCCTGGCTGATAAAAGAGAGGTCTCTGGGCTGGCCGCCGGCCATGATGGCAAAGGCTCCCCTCTGCTTAAGGAGCTTTTCGGCCTCCGCAGCGCCTGCCGCCTCGTACGTTTTGCCTTCTATAAGGATTCTGATCTCAACAACCTCCACCTGTATTCGAACAACAAAGTCCAAGCAAAAAAATGACTAATATATTATATGGTTTCAGCACTTTTTTCAATATTTCAATATTATCCCCGGTTATATTTATGTTATTCTTTTTTGATGCCCCCCGAGCGCAAGGATGAAAAACTAAGAAGCAGGGATGAAAAATACATGGCCATGGCCCTGCGGCTTGCCATGAAGGGCCTTGGAAAGACAAGCCCCAACCCCATGGTGGGTGCGGTTCTGATAAAGGGCGGTAAGGTCATCGCCCAGGGCTTTCATGAAAAGGCGGGCTCTCCCCATGCGGAGGCCGTGGCCCTTGAGCGTGCAGGCAGAAAAGCCGAAGGCGCGTCGCTGTTTGTATCCCTGGAGCCATGCTGCCACCTGAAAAAAAGGACACCTCCCTGCACCGAGGCGGTTATCCGCTCAGGTGTAAAGGAGGTCATCACCGCCATGGCGGACCCAAACCCCTCGGTCTGTGGCAAAGGTATAGAGGCGCTTGAAAAAGCGGGAATAAGGGTGAGGACAGGGGTGCTTGAGCAGAAAGCCAGGCTTTTGAATGAGGCTTATATCAAGCATATCACTACGGGCATGCCCTTTGTGACGCTCAAGGCCGCCATGACCCTGGACGGGAAGATAGCCACCTCTACAGGGGAATCAAAATGGATCACCGGCCCGGAGGCAAGAAAGGAAGTCCACCGGATGAGGTCCCGGGCGGACGCGATACTTACCGCAGTG
The DNA here is from genome assembly GCA_021813765.1 of Nitrospirota bacterium. Classification (GTDB taxonomy): domain Bacteria; phylum Nitrospirota; class Thermodesulfovibrionia; order Thermodesulfovibrionales; family JdFR-88; genus JAKAEG01. Next base: position 1,330 of record JAKAJM010000077.1, on the reverse strand, counting down.
GGCACAGTGGCGGCGGACGATCCAGAGTTTACAGTGAGAGATTTGTCCATTGTGCGCACGCAAAAAGGAAAAAGCGCGGACGGAAGCAAAAAAACCAAAAACCCTGTGAGGGTGGTCATAGACCCCGAACTCCGGAGCCCGCTTGGCTCGAAGGTATTCAGGACCCCGCCCAGGACCATTATTGTGACCAGGAAGGCGCTGCCGCCGGAGCTGGCCTCTGCCGGAGTGGAGGCCATGAATTACGAGGGGCGGCTTTCGCTTGAATGGCTCCTTAAACGGCTTGGGGCCATGGGCATGACCTCCGTGATGATCGAGGGGGGCTCATCTCTCAACGCGCACGCCTTTGAAGAGGGTATAGTTGACAAGGCCGTTTTTTTCTACGCCCCAAGGATAATGGGCGGCTTAAAGTCGCTGCCGGTTGTAGGAGGGCAGGGGGCCCTGAAGCTGGCCGACGCATGGCGGCTCAGGGACGTGTCAATAAAGAGGGCGGGCGATGACTTTTTTGTGAGCGGGTACATAGAGCACCCCCGGAATTAAAACAGAAGCGGTTTCCCTTTTTTGTGTTTTTTGTTTTTTGTTCAAGCTGAAAAACGTAAGTTCCTTTCTTTTAATGATTTTCCGATCCGGACTGTTCAAACGATAATGAACACCTCAGGTTTTTTTGCTTGCGGCGCGGAATCAGATGTGCCCATAAAAAAATCCAGTTTTCAAAGAGCCCTGCCAGCCTGATCATAACGCAAGCACAAAAGCAGTTTATAAAAGAGTTGTAAGAGGCGGCGGCGATTGAGGCAATGGGGTATAAGTTTATTTCCGTCGAAATGTGGAATATTCATGAATTTTTGCCCGGTCAAGACTGCGTCCAGTACTTGACACCGGACGATATCTAAAAAGGTGCGGACTTCGGGCCTTACTTATTACATTTTTATAATTCACTAACTCACATTTTCCAATGTAACATTGCTTCGCCTATTCCCGTGCCAGCCCCGGTAACAAACGATCGTTATCCCTCATATCAGCGAGCATTCTGAAGGCCTAGTACCAGCCGGGACATAGATGTAGAGAGAGGCGTTATTTATCTCTCATGTCCACTCGTTACCTTCTATTTAATAGCCGTCTACGCGCCAATTGAATATCCTGTCATACAAATCTTTCCCGAAACTGGTCTGCAGCGGTCTTCCTTCAGTCAACTTGAACGTCCGACGGCCGTCTGCCAGCCTGTCGGCTCGCAGGAAAATTGTCTCTCCGGTTTCTTTTTCAAAAAAATTTTGCGCAAACTCATATAAGTGCGTCACGAAGAAAACTTTGATATTTCTTTCAATCAACGCTCTGA
>JAKAJM010000076.1 GCA_021813765.1 Nitrospirota bacterium | reverse complement strand
TGTCCCTTCCAGGCATGATGACCTCCTCCTTCAAAAGAGGAAATCATAACCCGCCTATAGGACATTTCTACTTGGCTAACATAGGACATTATCATTTGGCTGTAACACGTATAAATATTCAGGTCCGGAATAAAGACGCGGGAGCCAAAGTCAAAAACCTCAAGCCGAGGGCGTTCGTATCCCTGATGATGGATTTGAAGTGTGGGAAAAATCCTCGATCAGGCGATCCTGAAGGGGAAGGCAAAAAAACGCCTTTAAAATGTCTTTTCCAGGCTGATTCCGCTGACTCTTTCCCCTATGAAACCCTTGCCTTCGCCTGGTCCATGAACGCCTCAAGCTGAATGGTGGTGGTGGCGGATTCCGTGCCGTCATACGGCATGTTTATGGCAGGCACTCCGTGGTCCCTGCTCACCCCGCGCATAAGCGCGGCGACTATGGTGCCGGGCATGCACCCGAAAGGCATTGCGTTTACTATGCCGTCCGCCCCCTTGCCCGCAAGGTCAACCGCCTTCCCGATGCTTAAAATGGTCTCCCCCTCGAAAGAGTCATGCACGTACGGGGCGGCCTTTTCCATGATCTCCACCGTCTCAGGCTCTTCGATGCTCTTAAGGGACCCCTTGAAATGCCTGCTGAAACGCTTTTCCACCCTCTTTTGGAAAAAGCGCTGCACCGATATCTGGAAGGAGGCTGAGCGGTCTTTCCTTGTGCGCGCCTTGCGCAGCCCCATAAGGTTCACATAATATATCCACTCTGAAACCGGGGCCAGCCACACCTCGCCCCCCAGGGCCTCTATCTTCCTTACCAGGTCCTCGTTCGAAAACCGGTTGGAACGGACAAATATCTCCCCGACCACCCCTATGAGCGGTTTCTGCTTTTTTTGTTTCCGCCCGCTGCCGTTCTTTGCCTTCGCGAAGTCCTCTTTCATCCGGATAAGCACATCTTCAAGCCCCGCATTCCGCCCGCCCTCTACCGCGCCGCTTATCAGGCCAAGGTAGCGCTCATAAAGCTCCTGCGCCGCCCCTTCGCTGGCCTCGTAGGGCCTGCTTTCATGCAGGCACTTGACAAGAAGCTCTATTGCGACTATGCCTTTCCAGGCGGTAAGCGCGAAATCCCTGCCCATGATGCCAAGGTCCCGGTAAAAACCGGCATCCTGGTTGGGCGCGAAGATGGGGACCTCCGGCAGGCCTATCTCTTCGAGCACCTGTTTATGAAACACATTATACTGCCCGAAGCGGCAGGGGCCGGTCCCCGAGGGCATGAAAAAGGCCGCCTGGCCGGGCCTGAAATCCGGACTGTAGACCTTCTTAAGCATGTCCCCCGTGGTGACCAGGTAGGGATAGCATTCCTTGCCGGAGACGAACCTTGCGCCAAGCTCCAGCGTCTTGCCGTCCGGTGGCGGAAGCACCTCCGCCCGCACACCGCACCGCTTGAGGGCGGCGCCAAGGGCAAACGCATGGTCCGACATCCGGGGGATGTAGACGGTCCTTTCTTTGCCGTTGCCATTTTTTGGTATATGGCGGCCCCGCGCCTGCGGCGCAAGAAAAGCCTCGGCCGCTGGCTTCTTCCTTTTCTTTTCCCATCCCTCCACGCTGTCCAGGTACGCCTCCAGGCGCGTAACCGCTCCGGCATCCGCGCTGTGCTCGTCTATCTCTATGTGGAGATAGGGCTTTTGTTTTTCCTTTTCAAGCTCGCGCTTTAAATATTTCAAAACGAAAGAATCCGGCCCGCAGGAGAAATTTCCAAGGAAAACGGGGAAAAGAAGCGGGTTTTCCCTTATGTACCTGGCGGCCTTGAGTATCCTCTGCCCGCTCCGCCAGTAAACCTGCGGCCAGTCCTCCGAAATGCTTACTTCATCCAGGGGCAGAAAATCCATGGGAATTGATGGGACCCCAAGAGTGGCCAGCTTTTCATGGATCTCCAGGTTCATGCCCCTGTCAAAGGCGTTATAACTTCTGCCCATGATGACCACGGTCCTGTCCTTGAGGCCGGAGAGCGCCTCACGCCCGAGCCTGCGTATGGACTCTTCAAAACCCTTTTGCGCCTCATGCGCCGCCGAAAGCGCCTTTTTCAGAACCCCCGTCTTTATGCCAAAACGCTTCCCTACAGACTCTCTTAGAGAGCTTAGAAGATGCGCGCCGCCCCTGCTCAGATCCACGGGGAGGCTTAGCATCTTCCCTTTAAGCCCGGGCAGCGCCACCGAGGCCACATACGGGACCGTCTGTGTCTCCGGGCATGCCTGCCCGCTTCCGAACTCGGAGCCAGGAGGGTTCAGGTTGATGAAGCTTGGCAGCAATATGGCATCCACGGATCTTTTTTCAAGGAGGTACTTCAAATGGCCATGAGCCACCTTGACCGGAAAGCACCCTTCCGAAAGGACGCTTTCAAGCCCAAGGTTTATTATCTCCCTGTCCGTCCCGGGCGAGACCTCCACGTTCAGGCCGCACTCCCACAAAAGGGTGCTCCAGAAAGGAAGCTGGTCCTCGAAATAAAATATGCAGGGAAGGCCCACCACCGGGCGGCCAGGCAGCGCGGCACGCTCCGAATGCGGCTTTAGCAGGAGCTCCTGCCTCAGCGCAAAAAGGTTTTTTTCTTTTTCCTTTTCTTCAGGGTTTTTTTGTTTTTTGCGCCGTATGTCGTATTTTTCGCACCGTCCTCCGTAGTAAAGCTGCCGGTCTTCGCCCTCCAGCTTCACCCTGTTTATCTCGCATACATTGGGGCACCCCTTGCACTGAAAGGAAGATATGCTGTAGGGCCTTCCCGCAAGCTCGAAACCCTTGAAGGAGGTGCCTGAAAAGCCCGCGTGCTCCGTCTCCTTTTTTGCGATAAGCGCCATGCCTATCGCGCCCGTGACGTCGTGGTTCGGTGGGACAATGACCTGCCGCCCAAGATATTTTTCGAAGGCCGCCACCACCGCCTTGTTGTAGGCCACGCCGCCCTGGAAAAGTATCTTCCGGCCTATCGGCTTTGACGCAACCACGCGGTTTATGTAGTTTTGCACGATGGAGTATGCCAGGCCCGCAAGAAGGTCGTCCCTCCTGGCCCCCCTGCCAAGGTTCGCCATGAGGGAGTTTTCCATGAACACGGTGCACCGCTCCCCAAGCCTGAGCGGGTTTTTGGAAGCGAAGGCGCAGCCCGCGTATTCGTTCCTGACCGAGACGTTCAGCTTTTCGGCCTGCTCCTCGATAAAAGAGCCCGTGCCCGCCGCGCAGGCCTTGTTCATCTCGAAATCCACTATCACCCCGTCCCTGAGGCTTATGTATTTGGAGTCCTGCCCTCCTATCTCAAATATCGTGTCCACCTCAGGCTCTATGAAAGCAGCCGCGGTGGCCTGAGCTGTTATCTCGTTTTTGACCACATCGGCGCCCACGAAGTCCGCTATCATGTACCTGCCGGAGCCGGTCGTTCCCACCCCCGCTATCTCCACGCCGTCTCCCAGCTGGGCCGCGACCTCCAAAAAACCCTCTCGCACAGCCTCTATCGGCCTGCCCGCCGTCATCAGGTAGCGCCTGGCAAGGAGCCTCCCGGAGCCATCTATTACAGCAAGGTTGGTGCTTATGGAGCCGATGTCTATTCCCAGCCATGCCCTTTGCTTGTTTTCCCGTGCGCTTTGCTTTTCCCCGGCTTTTTCCATTTCCGCGCAACCGGGCTGATGCCTTTGGGCAAAGCCGTCTCCGGGAGTTACAAGGGGCTTGTGGCCGCCCGCCTCCTTTTTCTCTTTTTCAAGAAAATCGGAGAGCCGCCCTGAAAATCCGGAAAGACCGGAAGTCTCCACTTCTGCCCGGCTTTTGTTTTTCCCCTTTTCCTCAAGCGCCTTAAGCGCCGCGCCCCAGGCCCCCATCAGGCAGAAGTCCTCCGGAACGAAAAGGTCCTCTATCTGGAGCACCTCCCTGAACGCGCGGACCATGGAGCGGTTTGCAGCCACCCCTCCCTGGAAGGAAACGGGCCCCTTGAGCGTCCTTCCCCTCATTATCGAGCCCCTGAAATTCCTGGCCACCGCGAAGCACAGGCCAGCCACGATATCCTCCACAGGGGTGGCTATCTGCTGCAGGTGTATCATGTCAGATTTGGCAAACACGCTGCACCTTCCGGCGATCCTGGGGGGATTTTCCGTTTTAAGCCCCATCTGGGAGAACTCCTCTATCGTCAGGTGCAGCCGCTCCGCCTGCTGGTCCAGGAAGGAACCGGTGCCCGCTGCGCAGACGGAGTTCATGGAAAAATCCTCTATGCCGCCTTCATTAAGCAGGATGAGCTTTGAGTCTTCACCGCCAAGCTCAATGATGCTCTTTGCGCGGGGAAAGAGTTTCTGGGTGGCCGCGGCCTGAGCCACGACTTCGTTAAGGGGGGCGATACCCAGCACCTGGGCGGCCAGTCTTCCGGCCCCGCCCGTTATCTTTAAAGAGACCCGGTTTGAGGTCTTTGACGAAAGCTCTTCAAGAAATGAAAGGACGGTCTCCATGGGCCGCCCCTTGTGTTTTTTGTAACGGTCCCACAGCTTCCTGCCCTCCCCGTCCAGGACCACCAGCTTGACGCTTACCGAACCAGCATCAAGTCCCGCGAAATACATTTTCTAAAAGACCTCCCCTGAAACCAAGATAAGATAAAACAAAATAACGAAAAAAGGCATTTTTGTAAAAATCAAGGCCGTATAAAACAGAATATAAGACCGCAATTTTGAAGCTCTATTCTATACGAAAAAGGATATCAAAAGAGCACGCCAATTGCCATTTAAAGTCAGTTTTTCCTGCCATTTTTTGTCATGCCGCAGACGGCCTTAATCGTAATGCATTGAAAATAAATAATTTTTTTCTGGCATAAATCCTGCATTTAGTTATAGCGTGCAATGCTTGAAAGGGAGGTGAAAGGTTGTTCCCGGGGCTTTCAGCTCCGGCAGGTCAAATAAACAAGTGAGTAGACGGACTTTTCAAAGAAGGCAGTTCAAAAAAGGAGGAAAAAGCAAATGTACAAGGCAGTAAGCAAGGCAAGAAACGAAAAGGGCTTTACGCTTATCGAGCTTCTGGTCGTTCTGGCAATCATAGGCATACTGGCGGCAATAGCAATACCGGCCTACATGGGCTATGAGAAAAACGCAAAAAAACAGGCCGCATATGAGAACTACGACGCAGCCGTAAGATACGTTAAGGCCGAGATGTCCAAGTATTCTTATGCCCCTACCGATGTGACCACTAGTGCGGTAACTTCGCTGAATGGCCAGGGCAAAAAGTCCCCTTGGGACCCCACCAACCCTGCCTTCAAAAATACAGCATATACCGGTAGTACTCTCGACAAGGGCGCGGTCTCGATCTGGGCTACCGGAACTAATGCCACTTACACTCCCCTCGACAATATATTCTCAGCCTGCGCAAGCAGCGATGTTACTGTTAGTATCGCAGCAAATACCGACGGCAACCCGCAAAATACTGCGAACGTGGCGACCTCAATAATCTGCTCACAGCTTTGACCGCTTCATTTAAAAAAGAGGCGCGGCTTATGCCGCGCCCCTTTCCATTTAAAGCGGCGATGGATTATCATCAAAATATGAGTAAAAAAGGCTTCACCCTCATAGAGCTACTCATAACTCTTGCGATCCTTGGCATAATAGCGGCAATCGCCATCCCGGCTTACACAGGCTACGTGCGAAGCGGCGCAAGACAGGAGGCAACGGCCAACCTGCAGGCCCTTTCCCTCTGCCTGGAGCAGTACTACGCCGAAAACGCCTCTTATGGGACTCCCGGAACTTATACATGGATCTCACCGGCCAGCAACCAGTTGAGCTGGCTTTCAAGCTTCAATCCCCAAAAGGCGGCAGGCTCTGCGAACAATTATGAATACGTGCTTGACGTGACCGGCTCGGATACGTACACCGCAACTGCCATCCCCGAGAGGGGCCCGGTGGTGGGCGATGGAAACCTTACAATAGACAATAACGGGACCAAGACGGGCAAGTGGTAGAGGCCGCTGGGGCTTTAATTGTCTTTGTTCTCCTTCTGACCGGCCTTGCGCCCACCATCTATGTGGGCGACAGCGCGCTTTTCAGTACCGCTAGCTATTACCTTAGCTCCGCCCAGCCTCCTGGCTATCCGCTTTTCATAACCATAGGGAAACTCTTTACCTTCATCCCCTTTGGCTCCATCCCTTTCCGTGTAGGCCTTGCAAGCGCCGTGTTTGCCTGTCTCAGCTGGGTTTTGCTTTTCAAGCTTATAAAGAGGCTCACCGGAAACACCGCCATTTCCTTTTCCTTCTCTTTCCTGCCGGTCCTCACCCCGCTTGCCTACACGCAGTCCCTTGAGCAAAAAGGCGTATATTCGCTTAACTGCTTCCTGGCCCTGCTTATCCTTTACCTGGGTGTAAAAGCGTACGAGGAAGACGATACCAGGTTTCTATATGCGATGGCCTTCCTCTTTGGCGCAGGGGCGGGGGACCACCATACGCTAGCACTTTTTCTGCTTCCGGCGCTTGTGCCGCTCTGGATAGTCCTGATAAGAAAAAACCGCTTTTCAGCTCTTCTTAAGCTGCCCGTCTTCTTTCTTTCCGGGTTTCTTATCTATCTGCATCTGTACCTGAGGAGCCTTGTCCTTGCTGCAAGGGGCTTCATATACAGCACGGCGTTTAACTTCAGCGGTTTTCTATGGGTCCTTTTCAGAAAGGCCTATACCACAAGCAGCATTCAAGCCGTGCAATCACTGGGCAGGCCTCATGAGGCCTTGTTCATAAACGGGGCCAAAAACGTAATACGGTATGTCCTGGCACCCCAGTACGGAGCGGCCGTGACCGCCATCTTTTTCCTTTCGCTTCTGTGGCTTCTTTTTTCAAGGCAGAGGAAGGCCCTGAAGGCATATCTTGTCCTTGCCGTCCTGCCCTGGATCTTTTTCCTGCCAGTGATGACTCTTAGCGGCTCGGTCCAGGGGGCCAAAGGGATCTCCGTGGTTAGCCAATACTACATGCCTCTTCTTTTTCTGCCCCCGGTATTCATAAGCCTTGCCGCAAACAGGGTATGGATTTTCCTCAAGGCTAACAAACTGCGGACGCTAAGGGCCGCGCAGGTCTTTCTGCTCCTTCCCCTTGTCTACCTGCCTACGGCGCTGAAGCATTCCCTCAGCTCAAGTTATACAGCCTACGACCACGCAAGGGACACCCTTAGCGTGCTGCCTGCAAGCAGCGTCCTGCTTCTCTCCGGGGACGACCCCGATTTCGGGAACTATTATATGCAGTGGGTAGAAAGGTACAGGGAGGACGTCCTTGCCTTAAACCGCATACCGCCTTCCCAGCAATATTTCATAATCGGCAGGTCCAGCTTTCTTTTTAACCATGACCTCTTTAAAAATTACATAGAGCCGGCGGGCGCTAACAATCTCAAGATGACATATGCGGGTCTTGACGCCCTCTGTAACCAGAAAAGATTTTTTACCATTCACCCCGAGGCCATGACAGATATCCTGAAAAAGAGATATCAAACCATGCTCTTTACCGGCCCGCTTACCTACATGATATTTATCAAAGGTTCGCCCATGGAAAAATCATACGAATTTCTGCTTGAAAATTACGAAAAGCTGAATTACGAAAGGGTGGCCACGGACTTTAATAGTGATCCAATGACCGCCGAGGAAAAAAACCAGTACGGGTTTGCCCTTATGTCGGCCATCTCCCTGAAAGGCCGGCCTCGTAACAAAAAACTGGAAAAAACAGCCATGAGCCTGGTAGATCCGGAAGACTTTTTACCGGTTGCCACGGCCCAGCTTCTAAAAACAGGCGGAAAGCCGGGGGCTCTGGATTTCCTGCATAAAGTAGAGAAAGGCATGCCCTATTCAAAGATGGCAGACATCGCCAATGTTATGGAGTATATACTGCTTTCGGATGCCCGCAGCCCCAAAGCCAGCCTCAAATATGAATACTTGAAGGAGCACGGCCTGCTTGAATACCTGGGAAGCGTAAACAGACTTTCGGTAGAGGTCGGGATAACTGAAAAAACAGTAAGCCCGAACGCATGAATGTCCGCCGGAGTACGCTATCTTCCGGGTAAAAACTGCCCTCGCCAGTTTTTTTTTCGCACCCGACCGGGCGCGGAGTCTTAGTCTCAGCCGCAGGGGAAGTAGTTTATCTCGTACCCCTCTTTCTCGAAGGCCTCTCTTATGCTTTTTCTCTGGTCCGGGGTGAGGGAGATATACAGGGCCTGCACCTTGTTGCTGTCCGGCTGTGTGCAGTTGTAGCGGTACAGGGCGTCTTTTTTGTCCTGCGGGACGCTGGAGTCCGCAAGCACCTTTTTAAAATCGCCGCTGTCGCAGAGCATGTGGTGAAGGCCTTCCCGCCTGCTTGCGAAATAATAGGCCTTTCCATGCTTATAGACTATGAACCGGTTTGTGCTGCATCCGAAGACAAACAAGGCAGCAAGAACCACAATGGCCGGTGGGATAAATCCTTTTTTCATTCGGGACCTCTCCAAGTCTCCCTGCAGCTACTTTTTTGGTTTCCGATGCAGGGAAATTTTTTTATATCCGTTTCCGCAAAAAAACAAAAAACCGCAGGTCTTTCACCCGTCCGCCCTGTTTATTTCAAAAGCGCCTTTATTTTCTGGACCATATCGGGTGACGCCCAATCCTGTGAGCCGTAATACCTTCCGGCAAGCTGTCCCTGCTTGTCTATCAGAAAAGACGCAGGGATCCCAAAGACCGCGTACAGATCAAAAGCCACCTTCCTTTTCGGGTCTTCAAGGACCGGAAAAGGCAGAGGCTCACGCGCCAGGAAGGACTTTATCGGCCCCTCCCCGGAATCAAGGGAAACGGCAAGCACCTGGAAGTCCTGCCCCTTCAGCTCCTCCGCGAGCTTCTTGAGGGAAGGAAGCTCCTCAACACAGGCCGGGCACCAGGTAGCCCAGAAGTTAAGAAGAACCACCTTGCCCTTGAAAGAGGAGAGAGTGTAGGTCTTCCCGTCAATCCCCTTCAGGCTGAAACCCGGGGCCGCTTCCGCGGCGGAAGAGACCCGCAGAAAACCCGGAGAGAGCAAAAGAAACAGCAGTGAACCAAAAAAGACCGGCAGGAAAAATCTTGAGAAAGAAGAGTTTAATTGTTTATTAACCATTAACATGGTTAATATTAGGCCCGGTAAAATATTTTGTCAACTGCGGAAAAGAGGAAGGGCCCTTCTTGTGGGAGGTAGAAGGGCCCAGAGGGGATGGGAAATTGTACAAAAATCTGGTTTCATATTACAAAATGGAAATATATTTGTCAAGGAAAATCGAAACTCATTTTTTGTTTCCTGCCGGGTAAACAACAACAAAGTTGTTAGAGAAACCCTTTTTTTATTATCCTAAGATGTCATGTACCAACTGGAAAAGATGGCCGTGTTCGGCTCCCTCTCGCACGAGGAGGCGCTGTCCATTGAGGCAGTGTTCGTCAGGGAGTCCCGCAGAAAAAGGGATACGATATTTTCCGAGGGTGACCCGCCTTCGTGGTTCTACATGGTGCTTGAAGGCAAGGTGAAGATAACCAAGCTCTCCCAGGAAGGCAAGGAGATCATACTGGAGGTCATCGGGCCAAACGACATATTCGGCGGGGTGGCTGTGGTGAGGAGTTTTCCTTACCCGGCAAACGCCATAGCGATGGAGGACTGCGTCCTTCTCAAGGTGTCCAGGGAGGACCTGCTGGATATATTGAAAAGGTTCCCTGCGGTGACGATGGCGCTTTTTCAGAACCTCGGCCTCAGGCTTCAGAACTCACACGAAAGCAGAAAAGAGATAGCGCTTGAGAAGGTGCTTGCCAGGATCGCCTCGCTCCTTGTAAAGCTGGGAAAATCAGGGAAAAACACACCTGAAGGCCTGCTTCTGGACACAAGATTCACCAAGCAGGAGATCGCGGAGATGGTCGGCACGACCGTTGAGACCTCGATAAGGACGATAAGCGGCCTTAAAAAAGAAGGTATCATAGGAGAGAAAAACGGCTCCATCCTGATAAAGGACATGGAGCGCCTGAAAGAAAAAACCTCTCCCTGAACGCCTTTCCCCTATCCGCCCCTTTTCCCTCCCCTCTCAAACGCTATTGCCCTTTCAAAATCCCGGAAAAGCCTCTCCCTTTTTTTAAAAAACGGAGTATGCATCTGCCTTCTGCCGTTTTTCCGGCCCACCCCCATGTCCGCATGGAGCATCTCATGATATACGACGAACCGGACGTAATATGAGGGGACATTTTTCCTGTCCAGGACAGGGTTTATGCGTATAAGGCCCTTGCCGGCCCCCATGCCGTCGCAACTGAAGCTGCCAAGGGTGCGCTTCCTTACTGTTCCGGCCTGTGGCCTTTTCCCCCATGTTATGGCGCATTCGATCCCGCCCCCGAAATATTCCGCGTTTAGCGAATCGTATATGGCGCCAAGGTCATGGTGCCTTCCCGCGGTCTTAAGCATGGATTCCCGCCGCCTGCCGCCTTTTTTAAGCTCCGCCTCGTTTTCTTTTATGAACCTGGTAATAAGAGGGAAGCTGGCGCCTTTTTTCCCGCTGGTTATGAACCCGGCTATTTCCCGGATGACCTCCGGGCCCGCCTTCAGAAATATCCTGTGGAGCCGCAAGCCTATGCCATCAGGCTTATCCGATGAAAAACTCCTTACAGATAAAACGCTTACCCTGTTGGAGGTAATTGAAAGAGAGATGGCCTTGCCCGTGAGAAGGCATAATTGCTGACTGAGCCTGTTCTCGTCGAGTTCGAAGGGCAAGGCACACCGGGTTTCTGAATTCATCCACTAATATAACCTAATTCGGCTCTCCCTGATTTTGTGCGGGTGCACTTTTTTGTCATGGCTGCATCTGCCCGGCCCTTTCGTTCGGTCGCGCGGTTCCGGGCGTACACAGCACGTCCGTTAAGGATGTCTTCAGGGCGAAGCGGCGAACGATCGTCAAGAAGCGTTCCTTTCCCGTCCGCTTTGCTACCTCCTCAAGGACCATGCATATGCCAACCTATCTCGCTGGAAATCCCGGCAATCTACACACAAGAATCCCAGAAGAGCCTCTAATTCAAAAGATGGCAAACGGAAATGAGGCGGATGGAAATAGCATAGCAGCGGATTCTTTGTGTCATTCCCATCTGCTTGGTAGAACCTGTCTCACTCCGGCGCCTTTGTATAGATGGTAGCGATCATGTTGTAGACGAAAAGGGCGATGGAGAAGACCTCCAGTCCTCCAAAGGCAGCGGAAAGCGTCCTGTAGGTTCCCGCCGACTGCGGCTCATAATAAGCTGCAAGATAAAAGCCCAGCATGCCAAGGAGGCCCGCGTTGGCCGTCCAGAACTGGAGTATGGCCACAGCCCTGCTTTTAAGCACCCGGCCTGCAAACCTGGGCAGGATATGGTAGCCCACGCCATAGATCATCATCGAGACCCATCCCAGAAGCATAAGGTGCGAATGGACGAACTTTAGAGGCAAATATCTGCTGTTTGAGAGCATGGCAACGCCTATAAAAGATGATGTCATCAGGTAAAATATGCTCATAAAGATAAAAGCCTTGACGAACCTGTCCATTAGGATATTCCCCTTTCTTTGTTTCAGCCTGTCTTGATTTCCTGCTGCCCTGATATGATTTTACCCGACCGCGCCGGGGGCTGACATGAGCGTCATCATAAACAAACAGGATTTCCCGTCCGCCGGTTTCAATTTTTTTTGTGGCTCTTCGTAAGCGTTTAGGTAACTACACGGGGTTCGCGGCTTCGAATTCGT